>NZ_JBHVPD010000010.1:123341-152929 GCF_042887525.1 Kitasatospora sp. NPDC057936 | reverse complement strand
ACGCGAACACGCTCCCCGCCGGGATCAGCTCCCGGCACGTCTCCCACACGTCCGGCCCGACCGTCTCCCCGGCCCATTCCCCCATCGCCACAGAATGAGTCTGGCCCCACCGCTTGCGCGGCGGGGCCAGAACCCAAGATCTTCATCAGCCTTCTAGGGCCTGTCCTTCGGCGCAACCGGAAGACACTTCCCAGGCCCGTCCCCGGCCGTCCACTGTGACGCGATAGACCCGCCACCCGCTTTGGGCCGCCGACATGTGGCCCGGCACAATGGAACCCGTCAAACCCGCCGGCGGCCCCGCAGGCCCGGCCGGGCCCCGAGAGCCAAGGAGCACCATCGATGGCAGCAGCAGCACACGGCCACAACCCCGCCGCCTGGACCGGCGTCGTCATCTCCTTCGTCGGCTTCGGCATCGCGGGCGTCGCGATGATCCTGCCGTCGCCGCTGCTGGTCGTGGCCGGTCTCGCGGTCGTCCTCGTCGGCGGCATCGTCGGCAAGGCCATGGCGATGGCCGGCATGGGCAAGCAGCCGAGCACCAACGTCTACACGTCCGTCCAGGAGCAGACCGAGGCCCGCGCCGCGCGCGCTGCCGTCGCCGCCTGACGACGACACCCTTCGCACTGCAGAACGGCGGGCGCCACGCCCGCCGTTTTCGCATCCCCGGCCCCCGCGCCGGGCACAATCGGGGGCGTGAACGCCGCCCCCGCCGCCTCCGCCCCGCCGCCCGTGCTGCGGCGGATGGGCCCGCCGCTGGCCGCACTGGCCGCCGCGGCCGTGCCCGCCGTGTACGTCTCCGTGGTGGACCCGAACGCACCCGGGCACTACCCGACCTGCCCCTTCCTGGCCGCGACCGGCTGGTGGTGCCCCGGCTGCGGGGGACTGCGCTGCGTCCACGCGCTGGCCCACGGGGACTTCACCGCCGCGCTGCACGACAACGCCGTCGCGGTGCTCCTGTTCGCCGTCCTGGCGCTGATGTGGCTGCGCTGGGCCTGGGCCGCGCTGACCGGCGGCCCGGTGCCGCGGATGTCGGTCGGGGCGCGCCGCTGGGCGCTGATCGGACTGCTGGTGCTGGTGTTCACCGTCGTGCGCAACCTGCCGGTCGGGGCGGGGCTGGCTCCGCCGCTGGTCTGAGCCGGGGAGCCCGGTCCGGGCCGGGGGCGCCCGGCCCTGGGTGGAGAAGCGGTGAAGTCGCAGTTGAGAGCCGCCGCAAGGGGCGTCCGGTCCGCGAGACGCGCGCCGGGCTGATGCGGTTCGCGCCCCCGGGTGCCGATACCATCGAAGAGCCGACGGGCCTCTGTCCGACGGCTACCGGCTAGCTGAACTAGCAGAAACGATGGGGGCACTGCGCCGTGAGTGAGCGGAGCGACCGAACCATTGACAGGTGCGTGTTGCGCGATGCGCCTGCCGAGCGCAGCGAGGTGGACGCATGAGTGTGCTCGACACGATCATCGAAGGGGTCCGCGAGGACCTCGCCGAGCGGCAGGCCCGGGTCTCCCTGGACGAGCTCAAGGAGCTCGCCGCCAAGGCCCCGGAGGCCAAGGACGGCGTCGCCGCCCTCAAGGGCGACGGGATCCGGGTGATCTGCGAGGTGAAGCGCTCCAGCCCGTCCAAGGGCGCCCTGGCCGCGATCGCCGATCCGGCCGCCCTGGCGGTCGACTACGCGGCCGGCGGCGCCGCCGCGATCAGCGTGCTGACCGAGCAGCGCCGCTTCGGCGGGTCGCTGGCCGACCTCGACGCGGTCCGCGCGGCGGTGGACACCCCGCTGCTGCGCAAGGACTTCATCGTCACCGCCTACCAGCTGTGGGAGGCCCGCGCGCACGGCGCCGACCTCGCGCTGCTGATCGTCGCCGCCCTCGACCAGCCGGCCCTGGTGTCGCTGATCGAGCGCGCCGAGTCGATCGGCCTCACGCCGCTGGTGGAGGTGCACGACGAGGAGGAGATCAAGCGCGCGGTGGACGCCGGAGCGCGGATCATCGGCGTCAACGCCCGCAACCTCAAGACGCTGGAGGTCGACCGCGACACCTTCGGCAACGTCGTCCACGCGATCCCGGACGGCATCGTCAAGGTCGCCGAATCCGGCGTGCGCGGCCCGCTGGACGTCATCTCCTACGCCAACCTCGGCGCGGACGCGGTGCTGGTCGGCGAGTCCCTGGTGACCGGCAAGGACCCGCGGGCCGCGGTCGCCGACCTGGTCGCCGCCGGGGCCCACCCGGCCGTGCGGCACAAGGACTGAGCGCAGCAGATGAAGATCGCCACCCGTCTCGCCCCCGGCTGCCGCCCGCGCGGCTGCCGCGCGCCCGCGCGCCGGGTGCTGGGGCGGCGGGTGCGCTACGTCATCGGCTGCGAGCCCGGGCAGGTGCCCGGCCGGCGATGGCGCGGGACGCTCGGCTGATCACCGGCCACGAGACGTCACTGTCGTCATCTCCCCAAGGGAAACCACCATGTCCGACAAGGACCACCAGTCCGGCGCACACGTGCCGGACGCCCGCGGCTACTTCGGCGCGTACGGGGGCCGCTTCATCCCGGAGGCGCTGGTCGCCGCCGTCGAGCAGGTCGCCGAGGAGTACGAGAAGGCCAAGACCGACCCGGCCTTCACCGCCGAGCTCGACGCCCTGCTCAAGGACTACACGGGCCGTCCGAGCCCGCTGACCGACGTGCACCGCTTCTCCGCCGAGGCGGGCGGCGCGCGGATCCTGCTCAAGCGCGAGGACCTGAACCACACCGGCTCGCACAAGATCAACAACGTGCTGGGCCAGGCGCTGCTCACCCGCCGGATGGGCAAGACCCGGATCATCGCCGAGACCGGCGCCGGCCAGCACGGTGTGGCCACCGCCACCGCCTGCGCGCTGTTCGGCTTCGACTGCACGATCTACATGGGCGAGGTCGACACCCGGCGCCAGGCGCTGAACGTCGCCCGGATGCGGATGCTCGGCGCCGAGGTGGTGGCCGTCAAGTCCGGCAGCCGCACCCTCAAGGACGCCATCAACGAGGCGTTCCGCGACTGGGTCGCCAACGTCGACTCCACGCACTACCTGTTCGGGACCGTCGCCGGGCCGCACCCCTTCCCGATGATGGTCCGCGACTTCCACCGCGTCATCGGCGTCGAGGCGCGCGAGCAGGTCCTCGACCGCACCGGGCGGCTGCCCGACGCCGTCGTCGCGTGCGTCGGCGGCGGCTCCAACGCGATGGGCATCTTCCACGAGTTCATCCCGGACGCCGGCGTGCGCCTGATCGGTTGCGAGGCGGCCGGCGAGGGCGCCGAGACCCCCAGGCACGCGGCCACCCTCACCAAGGGCGACCCCGGCGTGCTGCACGGATCGCGCACCTACGTCCTCCAGGACGAGGACGGCCAGACCATCGAGTCGCACTCCATCTCGGCCGGCCTCGACTACCCGGGCGTCGGCCCGGAGCACGCCTGGCTCAAGGACACCGGACGGGCCGAGTACCGCCCGGTCACCGACGACGCCGCGATGCAGGCGCTGCGCCTGCTCTCCCGCACCGAGGGCATCATCCCGGCCATCGAGAGCGCCCACGCGCTGGCCGGCGCCCTGGAGCTCGGCCGCGAACTCGGGCCCGAGGCCACCATCCTGGTCTCGCTCTCCGGGCGCGGCGACAAGGACATGCACACGGCGGCCCAGTACTTCGGCCTGTACGACGAGGCGGCCGGCGACGCGGCCGACGGGGGTAAGTGACATGGCGAGCAAGCTCAGCGGCATCCTGGCCAAGGCCAAGGCCGACGACCGCGCCGCGCTGATCGGCTACCTGCCGGCCGGCTTCCCGACCGTCGACGGCGGCATCCGGGCGATCGGGGCGCTGGTCGAGGGCGGCTGCGACGTCGTCGAGGTCGGCCTGCCGCACTCCGACCCGGTGCTGGACGGCGCCGTCATCCAGACCGCCGACGACATCGCCCTGCGCGGCGGCGTGCGGATCAAGGACGTCCTGCGGACCGTCCAGGAGGTCGCCACCGCGCACCCGCGGGCGGCGGTGCTGGTGATGACCTACTGGAACCCGGTCGACCGCTACGGCGTGGCCCGCTTCGCCGCCGACCTGGCGGCCGCCGGCGGGGCCGGCTGCATCCTGCCGGACCTGCCGGTCGAGGAGTCCCGGGAGTGGCGCAAGGCGGCGGACGAGCACGGTCTGGACACCGTGTTCGTGGTCGCCCCCAGCAGCAAGGACGAGCGGCTGGCCGAGGTCACCGCGGCCGGCAGCGGGTTCGTGTACGCCGCCGCGGTGATGGGCGTGACGGGCACCCGCAGCGCGGTCGGCTCGCTCGCCGAGGACCTGGTCGCCCGCACCCGGGCCACCACGGACCTGCCGGTCTGCGTCGGGCTCGGCGTCTCCACGCCGGAGCAGGCGGCCGAGGTCGCGGCCTTCGCGGACGGCGTGATCGTCGGGTCCGCGTTCGTGAAGCGGATCCTGGAGGCGGACGGGGACGAGCCGGCCGCGCTCGACGCCGTCCGTGCCCTGGCCGGCGAACTGGCGCAGGGCGTGCGGCGACGCTGACGCGCTGACCGATAGGGACGGCTGACGGCCCGTCGCTCCTGGGGGAGCGACGGGCCGTCGGCTTTGGGGCGGGAGACGGGGGTCATCGGCCTTTCGGATGAGGGTGACGCGTCATCGGATGTCCGCTGGCAACCCGAACGGGTGAACACTGGCGGGCACACGCATCAGCCGCGATTGACGGGCGTTGAGTGGAGGGACGAGTGCACGAACGACGTGCACGGGGGCGAGCGAAGGGGTGAGCCGGTGAGGTGTTTCCACCGAGCCGTCCTGCTGCGGGCGGCGGCGGCCGCCCTGGCCCTCGGCGCCGCCGTCGGGGCGCACTCCGAGGTCGGGCACGCGCTGGCCAGGGCCGCCGTCGAGCGGGCCGAGCGGGACGCGTCCGTGTGCGCCGAGGCGGCCCGCTGGGAGGCCGCCGCGCGGGACTCCCACCGGCACCACGAGAGCCGGACGGACCTCGTCGACCCGGGGCGTCCGCTGATCTGCCGGTAGCGTGCCGGGCCCGCCCCATTCGCACGACGGTTCGGGCGTAATCGGACGAGCCGTCATCAGCCGTCACTCATACGGCTTAATTCCTGAATACGGAGAAACCGGGCTTCATCCCCTACGGTTCGTCAGGAAGTGAACGATTTTCCCGAGGGGGGTTCCCTGATGGCCGGCCCGGCAGCGCAGCCCGGCGAATCCGTGTCCGCGGACTCCGCGCCGCCCGGGCGCCGGCCCGCGCCGGTGTGGACGCAGTGGGCCGGCACCGCCGTCCGGCTCGGGCTCGCCGTGGTGTGGGGCTGGGCCGGGCTGGCCAAGATCGCCGACCCGGCGGAGGCCGCCCAGGCCGTCCGTGCCTACGAGATCCTGCCGGAGGGGCTGGTCAAGCCGATCGGCTACGGGCTGCCCTTCCTGGAGCTGGCGCTCGCCCTGCTGCTGGTGATCGGCCTCGGCGTCCGGCTGGTCGCCGCCGTCTCCGTGCTGCTGCTGCTCACCTTCATCGCCGGGATCGGCTCGGCCTGGGCGCGCGGCATCTCCATCGACTGCGGGTGCTTCGGCGGCGGGGGGCACGTGGACGCGTCGCAGACCGAGTACCTGCAGGAGATCCTGCGCGACACCGGGTTCCTGCTGCTGGCCGGGTGGCTGCTGTGGCGGCCCCGCACCAAGTTCTCGGCGGACGGCTGGCTGACCAGCTGACCGCCCGGCGCCCACCACACCCCAACCCCCGACCGAGGTCCTCCCCGATGGATGTCAAGGCAATGAGCGAGAAGAACCGAGAAGGCAAGCGCACCGCCCGCGAGCGGATGCAGGCGCAGCGGGCGGCCGACGAGGCCGCCGGGCGGCGCAGGAAGAAGCTCATCGTCGGCGGCTCGGTGCTCGCGGTGATCGCCGCCGCGGTCGTCGTCGGCGTCGTGGTGCAGAACCAGCGCTCCAAGCCGGAGACCCCGGCCGCCGCCCCGGCCGGGACGGTCGGCGACAAGAACCTCGTCATCCCGGTCGGCTCCGCCGACGCCCCGTCCGTCCTCACGGTGTACGAGGACCCGCGCTGCCCCGCCTGCGGCATGTTCGAGCGCGAGTTCTCCTCGACCATCGACCAGTTGGAGGACCAGGGCAAGATCTACACCAACGCCCACATCGTCTCGTTCATCGACCGCGCGCTGCCCGGCAAGGGCTCCAAGAACGGGGCCAACGCCCTGGCCTGCGCCCAGGACGCCGGGCACTTCCGGGACTTCCACGACGTCCTCTACCGCAACCAGCCGGACGAGACCAACGACGCCTTCGGCAACAAGGCCGTCCTGCTCAACCTCGCCAAGCAGGTCAACGGCCTGGACACGCCCGCCTTCGAGGCCTGCGTCAACGACAACAAGTTCGGCGGGTGGGTGTCCGCGGTGCAGCAGGACTTCGACAAGTCCAGCTTCAAGTCGACCCCGACCGTGCTGCTCAACGGCCAGCCGATCTACCCGAAGAACGGCACCGAGGAGATCACCCCGGCGAACCTGGCGAAGTGGGTGGACGCCGCCAACCAGGGCAAGCAGCCCGGCACCCCGGGCACCAACGGGCAGACGCCGGCCCCCACCAGCGCCGCCTCGGAGGCCAACAACCCGTCGCCGAACGCCGGCTGAGCCTCCCGCGCCGCCCGCCGCCGCCGTCCCCTCCCCGTCCGGAGGGGGCGGCGGCCGGCCGTCGTGGGCGGCCCCGCCCCCTGTTGTTCGGTTTCTGTGACCCCTGGGGTGTCCGGCGGGGGCCGCCGACCCTGTAGCGTCGGAGCTGTCATGGATATCGCCTTCATTCCCAGCCCGTCGCGGGGCGTCCTCCACCTCGGACCCGTCCCGCTGCGCGCCTACGCCTTCTGCATCATCCTCGGTGTCGTCGTCGCCGTCTGGCTCGGCAGCAAGCGCTGGGTCGCCCGGGGCGGTGCCAAGCACACGGTCGGTGACATCGCCGTGTGGGCCGTGCCGTTCGGCCTCGTCGGCGGCCGGCTGTACCACGTGATCACCGATCACCAGCTGTACTTCGGCGACGGCCGCAACCCCTGGAACGCCTTCAAGATCTGGGAGGGCGGCCTCGGCATCTGGGGCGCGGTCGCGCTGGGCGCGGTCGGCGCCTGGATCGGCTGCCGCCGCCGGGGCGTGCCGCTGCCCGCGTACGCCGACGCCATCGCGCCGGGCATCGCGCTCGCGCAGGCGATGGGGCGCTGGGGCAACTACTTCAACCAGGAGCTGTTCGGCCGGCCGACCACGCTCCCGTGGGGCCTGGAGATCGCGCCCGCCCACCGTCCGGCCGCCACGCCCGATGCCGCCACCTACCACCCCACCTTCCTGTACGAGTCGCTGTGGTGCATCGGGGTCGCGCTGCTGGTGATCTGGGCGGACCGGCGGTTCAAGCTGGGCCACGGCCGGGCGTTCGCGCTGTACGTGGCCGCGTACACGGTGGGCCGGTTCTGGACCGAGTGGCTGCGGGTCGACGAGGCGCACGTCTACTTCGGCCTGCGGCTGAACGACTGGACGTCCATCGTGGTGTTCATCGGCGCCGTGGCGTACTTCCTGATCGTCGGCAAGAAGCGGCCCGGCCGCGAGGACCCGGCGAGCATCGACCCGGCCGCGCACGAGGAGGAGGCCGCGATCGCGGACAAGGCCGAGACCGCCAGCAAGGCCGAGACCGTGGGCAAGGCCGATGGTTCGGGCAAGGCCAAGGGGTCGGGCAAGGCCGAGACCGCGGGCACGGCAGAGGCGGGCGAGAAGAAGGCCGCCCCGTCCGAGAAGGTCGCCGGAGCCGGTGAGACCGCCGAGTTGTCTCGGCATGCGGACGATGAGCCGGGCGCCGAGAAGGCCGCCGCGACCGCCGAGAAGGCCGGCAAGGACGTCGAGAACCCGATCTGACCTGGGGCGTTCCCCGCACTGAGGCCACCCTTCGCACCGCCTGCGAAGGGTGGCCTCAGTGCTGTTCGGACAGCCTTACTTTGCTGGAAATGCCCAGGTCAACCCGGCTACGTTCGAGTCAGACGAACGAAGACGGAGGGGCAGAACCGTGAGCGCGACCATCCTTGAGCCCGAGGCCGGGCAGCACCCCCGCATACCCGCGGCGGACCACCACCGGGACGTCAACGGCGGCTGGCTGCGGCCCGCGGTGTTCGGTGCGGTCGACGGCCTCGTCTCCAACTTCGCGCTGATGACCGGTGTGGTCGGCGGTGCGGCGTCCAACGGCACGGTGATCCTCACCGGCCTCGCCGGGCTGGCGGCCGGTGCCTGCTCGATGGCGGCGGGGGAGTACACCTCGGTGGCCTCGCAGCGCGAGCTCGTCCAGGCCGAGATCGAGGCCGAGCGGCTGGAGCTGAGCCGCAACCCGCACGGGGAGCTGGCCGAGCTCGCCCAGCTGTACGTCTCGCGCGGGGTGGACCCGGACCTCGCCCACGAGGTGGCCCGGCAGCTGTCCGCGAACCCGGACCAGGCGCTGGAGATCCACGCCCGCGAGGAACTGGGCATCGACCCCAACGACCTGCCCTCGCCGCTGGTCGCCGCCGCGTCCTCCTTCGTGTGCTTCGCGCTCGGCGCCCTGCTGCCGCTCCTGCCGTACCTGCTGGGCGCGACGACGCTGCTGCCCGCCATGCTGCTCGCGGCGGCCGGGCTGTTCGGCTGCGGCGCCGTGGTGGCCCGTGTGACGGCGCGCAGCTGGTGGTACAGCGGGCTGCGGCAGCTCGTGCTGGGCGGCGCGGCCGCGGGGGTGACGTACCTGCTGGGCTGGCTCATCGGCGGGCACGTGGGCTGACCCGGGGAGGCGGGCGGCGGGCTGTGGGATGACACAGACCCTTGCATGA
This sequence comes from Kitasatospora sp. NPDC057936, assembly GCF_042887525.1. NCBI lineage: Bacteria > Bacillati > Actinomycetota > Actinomycetes > Kitasatosporales > Streptomycetaceae > Kitasatospora > Kitasatospora sp. NPDC057936. The sequence continues at coordinate 144,132 of NZ_JBHVPD010000010.1, read as the reverse complement.
CTATGCCGGTGAATGCGTGACGTTCCGCACATGGCCGTCGCGCATGGCCTGGCCTAGTCTCACCATCCGAGCCCTGGAGCCGCAGATTCGCATCTGCGACGCGGCCCCGGGAAAGGATTCGCAGGCGACCTTGATCGCCTCGTGTGGCGGTCCGGTTTCGCCCCTGTTTCGGGCGGCCGACCGCCGGGCACAATCGTCGGGACGTGCACTGTGGCGCGTCCCTTCACCCACCCCGTGACCTGCGGATCCGTCCACCATGCGGACGAGGCATTCCGCTTCCCGGGATCTTGGGCATCATGTAACTTGCACGAAATCGTTTCACCGCATCAGGGCCAACGTCGTCCCTACGTGCACCAACTTGCCGAAAGACGACGACGGGAGAGCCGATGCTGTCTGCATCCATGCACTCCGCAAACGAGCCCCAGGCCGGCGCCGCCCGCCCGCCGTACGCGCTCGTTCCGGATGCGCGACCTGCTGCTCAGGGCCTGTACGACCCGCGAAACGAGCACGACGCCTGCGGCGTCGGTTTCGTCGCCACGCTGACCGGCATCGCCGACCACACCATCGTCGAGCAGGCGCTGACCGTCCTGCGCAACCTGGAGCACCGCGGCGCCACCGGCGCCGAGCCCGACTCCGGCGACGGCGCCGGCATCCTCACCCAGATCCCGGACGCCTTCCTGCGCGGCAAGGTCTCCTTCGAGCTCCCGGCCGCCGGCTCCTACGCCGTCGGCATCGCCTTCCTGCCGGACGAGGACGCGGCGGCCGCCGCCGCCGTCGCGCAGATCGAGGCCATCGCCGCCGAGGAGGACCTCACCGTCCTCGGCTGGCGCGACGTGCCCGTCACCCCCGACCTCCTCGGCGCCACCGCGCGCAGCGTGATGCCCCGCTTCCGCCAGGTCTTCCTGTCGCACGCCGACAAGGCCGGGATCGAGCTCGACCGGATCGCCTTCGTCGTCCGCAAGCGCGCCGAGCGCGAGGCCGGCGTCTACTTCCCGTCGCTGTCCGCCCGCACCATCGTCTACAAGGGCATGCTGACCACCGGCCAGCTGGAGCCCTTCTTCCCCGACCTGTCGGACCGCACCTACGCGTCCGCCATCGGCCTGGTGCACTCGCGGTTCTCCACCAACACCTTCCCGAGCTGGCCGCTCGCCCACCCGTACCGCTTCGTCGCGCACAACGGCGAGATCAACACGGTCAAGGGCAACCGCAACTGGATGCGCGCCCGCGAGTCCCAGCTCGCCACCGACGTCATCCCCGGCGACCTGAGCCGGATCTTCCCGGTCTGCACCCCGGACCACTCCGACTCGGCCTCCTTCGACGAGGTCCTGGAGCTGCTCCACCTCGGCGGCCGGTCGCTGCCGCACTCGGTGCTGATGATGATCCCGGAGGCGTGGGAGAGCCACGCCACCATGGACCCGGCCCGCCGCGCGTTCTACCAGTACCACTCCAACCTCATGGAGCCCTGGGACGGCCCGGCCTGCGTCACCTTCACCGACGGCACCCGGATCGGCGCCGTGCTCGACCGCAACGGCCTGCGCCCGGCCCGCTACTGGGTCACCGAGGACGGCCTGGTCGTGCTCTCCTCCGAGGTCGGCGTCCTCGACCTCGACCAGCAGAAGGTGGTCCAGAAGGGCCGCCTCCAGCCCGGCAAGATGTTCCTGGTCTGCCTCAACGAGAACCGGATCGTCCCGGACGAGGAGATCAAGGCCGGCCTGGCCGCCGAGCACCCCTACGAGGAGTGGGTCACCGCCGGGCAGATCCAGCTCGCCAAGCTCCCCGAGCGCGAGCACATCGCCCACACCCACGCCTCCGTCACCCGCCGCCAGCAGACCTTCGGCTACACCGAGGAGGAGCTGCGGGTCATCCTCGCGCCGATGGCGAAGACCGGCGCCGAGGCGCTCGGCTCGATGGGCACCGACTCGCCGATCGCCGCGCTCAGCGAGAAGCCGCGCCTGCTCTTCGACTACTTCGTGCAGCTCTTCGCGCAGGTCACCAACCCGCCGCTGGACGCCATCCGCGAGGAGCTCGTCACCTCGCTGCTCAGCAACCTCGGCCCCGAGGGCAACCTGCTGGCCGCCGAGGCCGCCGCCTGCCGCTCGGTCGGCATCACCTTCCCGGTGATCGACAACGACGAGCTGGCCAAGCTCGTCCACATCAACGCCGACGGGGACCAGCCCGGCCTCAAGGCCGTCACGCTGTCCGGCCTCTACAAGGTCGCCAGCGGCGGCGAGGGCCTGGCCGCGCGCCTGGCCGGGATCGCCGCCGAGGCCGACGCCGCGATCGCCGACGGCGCCCGCATCATCGTGCTCTCCGACCGCCACTCGGACGCCGAGCACGCCCCGATCCCCTCGCTGCTGCTCACCTCCGCGATCCACCACCACCTCATCCGCACCAAGCAGCGCACCCAGGTGTCCCTGCTGGTCGAGGCCGGTGACGTCCGCGAGGTGCACCACGTCGCGCTGCTGGTCGGCTACGGCGCCGGCGCGGTCAACCCGTACCTGGCGATGGAGTCCGTCGAGGACCTCGTCGCCCAGGGCGTCTTCATCCAGGGCGTCGAGCCCGAGAAGGCCATCCGGAACCTGATCAAGGCGCTCGGCAAGGGCGTGCTCAAGGTCATGTCCAAGATGGGCATCTCGACCGTCGCCTCCTACCGCGGCGCCCAGGTCTTCGAGGCCATCGGCCTCTCGCACGAGCTGGTCGACGGCTACTTCGCCGGCACCACCACCAAGCTCGGCGGCATCGGCCTGGACGAGATCGCCAAGGAGACCGCCGCCCGCCACGCCAAGGCCTACCCGGCCTCCGGCATCCCCGCCGCGCACCGCGCGCTGGAGATCGGCGGCGAGTACCAGTGGCGCCGCGAGGGCGAGCCGCACCTGTTCGACCCGGACACCGTCTTCCGGCTCCAGCACTCCACCCGCAACCGCCGGTACGACATCTTCAAGCAGTACACGGACCGGGTGAACGAGCAGTCCGAGCGCCTCATGACGCTGCGCGGCCTGTTCCGGCTCGACGCGCTCGGCCGCGAGGCCGTCCCGGTCGAGGAGGTCGAGCCGGTCTCCGAGATCGTCAAGCGCTTCTCCACCGGCGCCATGTCCTACGGCTCGATCTCCCGCGAGGCGCACGAGACCCTCGCCATCGCGATGAACCGCCTCGGCGGCAAGTCCAACACCGGTGAGGGCGGCGAGGACCCGGACCGCCTGTACGACCCCGAGCGCCGCTCGGCGATCAAGCAGGTCGCCTCCGGCCGCTTCGGCGTCACCTCCGAGTACCTGGTCAACGCCGACGACATCCAGATCAAGATGGCCCAGGGCGCCAAGCCCGGCGAGGGCGGCCAGCTGCCCGGCCACAAGGTCTACCCGTGGGTCGCCAGCACCCGGCACTCCACCCCGGGCGTCGGCCTCATCTCGCCGCCGCCGCACCACGACATCTACTCCATCGAGGACCTCGCCCAGCTGATCCACGACCTCAAGAACGCCAACCCGGCCGCCCGCATCCACGTGAAGCTGGTGTCCGAGGTCGGCGTCGGGACGGTCGCGGCGGGCGTCTCCAAGGCGCACGCGGATGTCGTCCTCGTGTCGGGCCACGACGGCGGCACCGGCGCCTCGCCGCTCACCTCGCTCAAGCACGCCGGCGGCCCCTGGGAGCTCGGCCTCGCCGAGACCCAGCAGACCCTGCTGCTCAACGGGCTGCGCGACCGCATCGTCGTCCAGACCGACGGCCAGCTGAAGACCGGGCGCGACGTCGTCATCGCCGCGCTGCTCGGCGCCGAGGAGTTCGGCTTCGCGACCGCCCCGCTCGTCGTCTCCGGCTGCATCATGATGCGCGTCTGCCACCTGGACACCTGCCCGGTCGGCGTCGCCACCCAGAACCCGGTGCTGCGCGACCGGTTCTCCGGCAAGCCCGAATTCGTCGTCAACTTCTTCGAGTTCATCGCCGAGGAGGTCCGGGAGATCCTGGCCTCGCTGGGCTTCCGCTCGATCGAGGAGGCCGTCGGCCACGCCGAGCACATCAACTCCCAGGCCGCCGTCGACCACTGGAAGGCCGCCGGGCTGGACCTGGCGCCGCTCTTCCACGTCCCCGAGCTGCCCGAGGGTGCCGCGCGCCACTGCACCACCACGCAGGACCACGCGCTCGACAAGGCCCTCGACAACCAGCTGATCACCCTCGCCGAGGACGCCCTGGAGCGCGGCGAGACCGTCCGCATCCAGCTGCCGATCCGCAACGTCAACCGGACGGTCGGCACCATGCTCGGCCACGAGGTGACCAGGCGCTACCGCGGCGAGGGCCTGCCCGAGGGCACCATCGACGTCACCTTCACCGGTTCCGCCGGGCAGTCGTTCGGCGCCTTCGTGCCCCGCGGCGTCACCCTGCGCCTGGAGGGCGACGCCAACGACTACGTCGGCAAGGGCCTGTCCGGCGGCGTCGTCGTCGTCCGCCCGGCCCGCGAGGCCGCGGCCATCGGCAACGACGCGCAGAACCACGTCATCGCCGGCAACACCATCGGCTACGGCGCCACCTCGGGCCGGATCCACCTGCGCGGCAAGGCCGGTGAGCGCTTCGCCGTCCGCAACTCCGGCGCCACCCTCGTCGTCGAGGGCGTGGGCGACCACGGCCTGGAGTACATGACCGGCGGGCGGGTCGTCGTCCTCGGCGAGACCGGGCGCAACCTCGCGGCCGGCATGTCCGGCGGCATCGCCTACGTCCTCGACCTGCGCCCCGCGAACGTCAACGACGGCATGGTGGGCATCGAGGCCCCCACCGCCGACGACCGCGAGTGGCTGCGCGAGACCGTGCAGCAGCACTACGAGGAGACCGGCTCCACCGTCGCCGCCGAACTCCTGGCCGACTGGGGCAGCGGGGTCTCCCGCTTCTCCAAGATCATGCCGACCGACTACAAGGCAGTGCTCGCCGCCAAGGACGCCGCTGAGCGCGATGGCCTCTCCGAGGCCGAGACCACTCGCAAGATGATGGAGGCGGCACATGGCTGACCCCAAGGGCTTCCTGACCACGCCCAAGCAGCTGGCCGAGCGCCGTCCCGTGGACGTCCGTCTGCGGGACTGGAACGAGGTCTACGTCGAACGCAGCCTCCTGCCGATCATCACCAAGCAGGCCGGCCGCTGCATGGACTGCGGCATCCCGTTCTGCCACAACGGCTGCCCGCTCGGGAACCTCATCCCCGAGTGGAACGACCTCGCCTACCGGGACGACTTCGTCGGCGCGATCGAGCGGCTGCACGCGACCAACAACTTCCCGGAGTTCACGGGCCGCCTGTGCCCGGCCCCGTGCGAGTCCGCGTGCGTGCTCGGCATCAACCAGGACGCGGTGACCATCAAGAACGTCGAGGTCACCATCATCGACAAGGCGTGGGACCGCGGCGGCGTCACCCCGCAGATCCCCGAGCGCCTCTCCGGCAAGACCGTCGCCGTCGTCGGCTCCGGCCCGGCCGGCCTCGCCGCCGCCCAGCAGCTCACCCGGGCCGGGCACACCGTGGTGGTGTACGAGCGCGCCGACCGCATCGGCGGCCTGCTGCGCTACGGCATCCCCGAGTTCAAGATGGAGAAGCGCCACATCAACCGCCGCGTCGAGCAGATGCGCGCGGAGGGCACCCGCTTCCGCACCGGCGTCCACGTCGGCGAGGACATCACCGGGCAGCAGCTGCGCGAGCGCTTCGACGCCGTCGTCGTCGCCGCCGGCGCCACCACGGCCCGCGACCTGCCGGTGCCCGGGCGCGAGCTCAAGGGCGTCTACCAGGCCATGGAGTACCTGCCGCTGGCCAACAAGGTGCAGGAGGGCGACTTCGTCGAGTCGCCGGTCAGCGCCAACGGCAAGCACGTCGTCGTCATCGGCGGCGGCGACACCGGCGCCGACTGCGTCGGCACCGCGCACCGGCAGGGGGCGGCCTCCGTCACCCAGCTGGAGATCATGCCGCGCCCGGGCGAGGACCGGCCCGGGCACCAGCCCTGGCCGACCATGCCGATGACGTACAAGGTCACCTCCGCGCACGAGGAGGGCGGCGAGCGGATCTACTCCGTGAGCACCACCCACCTCAGCGGCGACGAGGAGGGCAACGTCCAGGAGCTGCACCTCGTCGAGGTGGAGTTCAAGGACGGGAAGTTCGAGCAGGTCCCCGGCACCGAGCGGGCCATCCCGGCGCAGCTGGTCACCCTGGCCATGGGCTTCACCGGGACGGACGTGAAGAACGGGCTCGTCGAGCAGCTGGGGGTGGACCTCGACGCGCGCGGTAACATTGGCCGCGACGGCCGGTTCGCCACCAATGTCGATGGCGTGTACGTCTGCGGAGACGCCGGCCGTGGCCAGTCCCTGATCGTCTGGGCCATCGCGGAGGGCCGTTCGGCCGCCGCGGCGGTGGACAAGTACCTCGGTGGCAAGACCCCGCTTCCGGCCCCGATCCGGCCCACCGACCGCCCGCTCGTGGTCTGACGGTCCGACCGGCCCCCTGAACCCCCGGCACCGCATTGCCGGGAGCTCAACCCGCTGCCCCCGCCAGCGTCGTCGGGCCAATGCGGTCTCCTGGCGCTCGCCCCCTTCCCCGACCAGTTGGGGGGCGAGCGCCGACGCGTTTTCTGCGTGAAGTCTCTTCTGCCGCACGGTGGTTGATGGGTTTCGGCCACGGGGTGGGGCGCGTTCCGCTTCGTCACGGGCGCAGCAGCAGGTCCGCCGCCTCGGTGCGGGTGTACAGGACGGTGCGGCCGGTGCGGTGGCGGGCCAGGAGGCCGGCGTCGTGCAGGGCGCCCAGGTGGTGGGAGACGTTCGGGGCGGACAGGCCGGTCCGGGCGGCGAGCTCGGTGGTCGAGGCGGGGGAGTCCAGCTCGGCGAGCAGCCGGGCGCGGGTGCGGCCGAGCACGCGGGCCAGGCCCTCGGGGACGGGGGTGGCCGCCGCCTCCCACAGCGTCGCGACCCCGCGCGGCGGGTAGACCAGGGCGGGCTGCCACGGCGGGTTCTGCTGGGAGAACACGCCCGGCCAGGCGAAGACCGTCGGCAGCAGGACCAGGCCGCGCTCACCGTCCAGCCGCCGGTGGACGTCGATCCGGTGCCCGATCCGCAGGGTGTCGTGCTCCCAGGACACCCGCGGGTGCAGGTCCGCGAAGAGCGCCGCCGGGCCGCCCGCCGACATCTGCCGGCCGCGGCGCAGGACCTCCCCGTCGACGAGCCGCTGCATCCGCGGCCAGTGCGGGGCGATCGCCGCATCCCAGTACGCCCGTACCTCGGCCGTCAGCCGCTCCAGGCCGGCCTCCGGGTCCCGCGCCAACTCGGCGACCAGCGGGTGGAGTTCGCCGTCGAGCCGGCCGAGGTCGCGGCGCACCACGGCCGGGTCGGTGGCCGCCAGCACGGCCGTCTGCCCCTCGAACGTCCCGTCCGCGTCCGGCGGCACCGGGGTCAGGAAGTCCGGCACGTACACCGTCGGCAGCCGCACCAGCGCCGACAACAGCTCCCAGCCAACCCCCTCCAGCCGCTGCCGGGCCCCGCGCACCCACGGCAGGTGCGCGGCCTGCCGGCCCGGGTCCTTGAGCACCTCGACGCTCGTCACGACCTCGGTCAGCGGGGAACGGGCGAAGCGCGTGCGGGCCAGGTCCTGCGCCGAGAACTCCCAGGTCAGCACGGGCACCTCCGGTGAGGATTCGATCCTGGTGGAATCAGTGGGCGGTGGCGATCATGCCAGGGACGCTCGGTCCATGACCACCGTCACCGCGCCCCCGCTGCGCGACCGCCTCGGCCTGCCCGCCACCGCCGGCCGCGCCCGCCTGATCGGCGCCCACGTCATCGACAGCCTCGGCACCGGACTGATCCTCGCCTTCACCCTCGTCTACTTCGCGGGCACCACCGGCCTGTCCGTCGCCGCCGTCGGCGCCGCCGTCTCCACCGCGCGCCTGCTCGCCCTGCCCACCGCCGTCGCCGTCGGCCCGCTGCTCGACCGGTACGGCGCCCGCGCGGTCGCCACCGCCGGCAACGCGCTCTCCGCCCTCGCCTACGGCGGCTTCCTGCTCGCCCACCAGGCCTGGCAGATCGTGCTGGTCTGCCTGCTCGCCCAGGCCGGCCACGCCGCCTACTGGACCTCCAGCACCGGCCTGGTCGTCCTCGCCGCCGACGAGGGGCAGCGCCCGCGCTGGTTCGCGCTCGTCCAGACCCTGCGCAACGCCGGACTCGGCCTCGGCGGCGCGCTCGGCGCCGTCCTGGTCGCCGACGGCGGCGCCCTGCGGCTCCTGGTCGGGCTCAACGCGGCCAGCTACGCCCTCGCCGCGGCCCTGCTGGCCACCTGGCGGCCCGCCGGGGCCGCCCTGCCCCCGCAGGCCCGCACGGCCGCCCCCGGCGGCTACGGCGCCGTCCTGCGCGACCGGCGCTACCTGCTGCTGATCGCCGTCAACCTGACCTTCGTCCTCGCCTCGATGGTCCTCAGCGTGCTGCTCGCCGCCTACCTCACCGCCGGCCTGCACCGCGACGCGTGGACGGCCGGCGCGCTGCTCGTCCTCAACGGCGTCCAGGTGGTGCTCACCCAGAACGCCGTCGCCCGCCGGCTCGAACGCTTCCGCCCCACCCGGGTCGTCGCCGCCGGTGCCCTGCTCAACGCGCTCGCCTTCGGCCTCTTCGCCCTCGTCGCCGCCGCCCCCGGCTGGGCCGTCCTCGCCGGACTCCTCGCCGCCATTGCCGTCTACAACCTCGCCGAGACCGTCGCCACCCCCTTCCGCGAGGACCTCAGCGTCTCCCTCGCCGACCCCGAGCGGCGCGGCCGGTACCTCGCCCTCTACCAACTCTCCTGGAACGTCGGCCAGGCCGTCGCCCCCGCCCTGCTCACCCTGCTCCTCGCCCGCGCCGCCGCCCTGCCCTGGCTCTTCCTGCTCGTCCTCAGCGCCGCCGCCGTGCCCGCGCTGCTACGGCTGGAACGCACCGCCTGACGGACTGTTGTTCGTCGGTGCCAGATGGCAGACTGCGGCCGACGGCCGGGGGGCTGCGCGAGTGCGGAGGTTGACGCGATGAGCACGACTCAGGCAGGCGGAGGCGCGACGGTGCGGCGCCTGCTGCTGGGATCACACCTGCGCAAACTCCGCGAGGCCAGGGGCGTCAGCCGCGAGGAGGCCGGCTACTCGATCCGCGCCTCCGAGTCCAAGATCAGCCGCATGGAGCTCGGCCGGGTCGGCTTCAAGGAACGCGACGTCGCCGACCTGCTCACCCTCTACGGCGTCGACGCCGAACACGAGCGCGCCGGCGTCCTCGGCCTCGTCCGCGACGCCAACGCCACCTCCTGGTGGCACGGCTACGGTGACGTGCTGCCCCCCTGGTTCCAGAACTACGTCGGCCTGGAGGAGGCCGCCACCGAGATCCGCAGCTACGAGGTCCAGTTCGTCCACGGGCTCCTCCAGACCCCCGACTACGCCCGCGCCGTCATCGCCGCCGGCGGCCACGTCACCGAACCCGACGAGATCGAACGCCGCGTCGAGGTCCGCCTCAAACGCCAGGCCGTCCTCACCGCCGACCGCGCCCCCCACCTGCTCGCCGTCCTCGACGAGGCCGCGCTGCGCCGCCCCTGGGGCGGACCGGAACTGATGCGGGCCCAGATCGACCGGATGCTCGACCTCACCGACCTGCCCAACGTCGACCTCCAGGTGATGCCGCTGGGCTTCGGCGGACTGCGCGCCGAGGGCGGCGCGTTCACCGTGCTCGGCTTCGCCGAACCCGAACTGCCCGACGTCGTCTACCTGGAGCAGTTCACCACCGCGCTCTACCTCGACAAGCCCGCCGAGGTCGCCGAGTACACCGGCGCCATGGAAGGCCTCCTCGCCGACAGCCTCGGCGCCGAACCGACCCGGGAACTTCTGCGCTCCGTACGCCAAGAGCTTTAGTCCATCAGTACGATGAGCACCGATCAGATCTGATCAAAGGCGTTCCACACCGAACCGTGCCAGGCGCGATCTCCTGGGCACGCGTCTCAGGCACGAGAGGGATCGGATGTCGTACTTCTCCGAGTTGGCGGCGCAGTACATCGACGGCGAATGGCTGGCCGGCGACGGCTCCTGGGACATCGTCGACGTCGACCCCTACACCGGCGACAAACTCGCCACCGTCACCGTCGCCACCGTCGAACAGGTCGACCGGGCCTACCGCGCCGCCGCCCGCGCCCAGAAGGAATGGGCCGCCACCAACCCCTACGCCCGCCGGCTCGTGTTCGAGCGCGCGCTGCGCCTCGTCGAGGAGCGCGAGGACGAGATCACCCGCGCCATCATGGCCGAACTCGGCGGCACCGCCCTCAAGGCCGGCTTCGAACTCTCCCTCACCAAGGACATGCTGCGCGAGTGCATGCAGCTCTCCCTGCTCGCCGAGGGCCGCCTGCTGCCCTCGCCCGTCGACGGCAAGGAGAACCGCCTCTACCGGCTGCCCGTCGGCGTCGTCGGCGTGATCAGCCCGTTCAACTTCCCGCTGTTCCTGTCCCTCAAGGCCGTCGGCCCCGCCCTCGCGCTCGGCAACGGCGTCGTGCTCAAGCCGCACCAGGAGACCCCGGTCGTCGGCGGCACCCTCCTCGCCAAGATCTTCGCCGACGCCGGACTGCCCGCCGGGCTGCTCAACGTCGTCGTCACCGACATCGCCGAGATCGGCGACGCCTTCATCGAGCACCCGGTGCCCAAGGTCATCTCCTTCACCGGCTCGGACAAGGTCGGCCGCCACGTCGCCACCGTCGCCGCCTCCCACTTCAAGCGCACCGTCCTCGAACTCGGCGGCAACAGCGCCCTCATCGTCCTCGACGACGCCGACCTCGACTACGCCGTCGACGCCGCCGTGTTCAGCCGCTTCGCCCACCAGGGCCAGGTCTGCATGGCCGCCAACCGGGTGCTCGTCGACCGCGGCGTCGTCGCCGAGTTCACCGAGAAGTTCGTCGCCAAGATCGCCTCGCTCACCGTCGGCGACCCCAGGGACCCGGCCACCCAGATCGGCCCGCTCATCAACCCCGTCCAGGCCGACTCCATCAACGCCCAGGTCGACCAGGCCGTCCAGGCCGGCGCCACCGTCCTCCTGCGCGGCGCCACCGTCGGCAGCCTCATGGACCCCGTCGTCCTCACCGACGTCCCCGCGGACTCGCCCATCCTCCAGCGCGAACTCTTCGGCCCCGTCGTCCTCGTGGTGCCCGTCGACGGCGAGGACGAGGCCGTCCGCATCGCCAACGACACCCCCTTCGGCCTCAGCGGCGCCGTGCACACCGGCGACGTCGAGCGCGGCGTGCGGGTGGCCAAGCGGATCGAGACCGGCATGATCCACGTCAACGACGGGACCATCGCCGACGAGCCGATCGTGCCCTTCGGCGGCGAGAAGAACTCCGGCGTCGGACGGCTCAACGGCGAGTACACGGTCGACGCGTTCACCACGGTGAAGTGGATCTCGATCCAGCACGGGCGCAGCCGCTTCCCGTTCTGATCCGCTGCTGCTGCTGCTGCCGCCGCTGCTGCGGTCAAGCGGCCCGGGCCTCCCGGCGGTAACCGCCGGGAGCCCGCCCGTACTCCCGCTTGAACGCCTTCGCGAACGCGTACTCCGAGCCGTAGCCCGCCTGCGCCGCCACCGCCGTCAGCGGCGCGTCCGACTCCCGCAGCAGACGCGCCGCCGTCGTCATCCGCCACCGCGTCAGGTACGCCATCGGCGGCTCGCCCACCATCGAGCTGAACCGGCGGGCGAACGCCGCCCGGGACAGGCCCGAACGCCCCGCCAGCGCCTCCACCGTCCACGCCGTCGCCGGCGCGCCGTGGATCGCCGCCAGCGCCGGCGCCACCGCCGAATCGCCCAGCGCGGCCGCCCACCCGGCGGCCGTCGCGGGCGGCTGCGCCTCGAACCAGGCGCGCAGGATGTACAGCAGCAGCGCGTCGACCAGCGCCGGCACGATCCCGGCCGAGCCGATCCGCGGGCGCTCCAGCTCGGCGCCCAACAGCCGCACGGCGGCGTCCAGTTCGGGGTGCGAGCCGCGCCCGCTCGCCAGGTGGATCAGCTCCGGCAGCTGGCGCACCAGCGGGTGCGGGCGGCCCTGGTCCAGGTGGTAGCTGCCGCACAGCAGGCTGGTGCGGGCGCCGTCGCCGCCGCCCAGCGAGAGCGTGCCGATCGGCAGGCTCTCCTCCACCCGGTAGGCCGACGCGTCGAGCGCCGGGGTGTCCGGGTGGTCGGCCAGGACGTGGCCCCTGCCGTCCCGCATGAAGACGACGTCCCCCGTGTCGAGCATCAGCGGCTCCGCGCGGCCGTCCTGCGGCACCAGCCAGCACGTGCCGTGCAGCACCACGTGGAACCCGGCGCCCATCACCGGCGGCAGCCGCAGGCCCCAGGGGGCACGGCCCTCGGTGCGGACGGACGCGGGGTGCGCCGTGCGCATCGAGCCCAGCGCCTCGGTCAGGATGTCCAACTCCCGGCCCTTCTCCCCGTTCGTACCGTTCAGTCGACGGTCAGGACGACCTTGCCCTGGACGCTACCGGACGCCACCAGCTCGTGCGCCCGGCCGGCCTCCGCCAGCGGGAACGTCGCCGAGACGTGCGGACGGACCAGGCCCTCGTCCACCAGCGCGGCGATCGCCTCCAGGCCGGCGTAGTCCGGCTCCACCGACACCCCGGCGAAGCGGCGGCCGGCGGCCTCGATCTCGGCGGCGAGGTCCTTGTTCCAGTGCTCCATGATCGTGACCAGCGTGCCGCCGGGCTTCAGCACCTCCAACGCCTTGGTGCCCTCGGAGGACGAGTCGAAGACGACGTCGACGTCCGAGACCGCCTCGGTGTAGTCGGTGGTGCGGTAGTCGATCACCTCGTCCGCGCCGAGCCCCTTCACGAACGCGTGCTTGGGCTCGCTCGCCAGCGCGATCACGTACGCGCCGCGGGCCTTGGCGATCTGCACGGCGAGGTGGCCGACGCCGCCCGCGGCCCGGTGGACCAGCACCCGCTGTCCCTTCGTGACGCCGGCCAGGTCCACCAGGCCCTGCCAGGCCGTCAGCGCGGCCAGCGGCAGGGCCGCCGCCTGCACGTGGTCGAGCGTCGCGGGCTTGCGGGCCAGCTGGCGCGAGGGCGCGGCGACGTACTCGGCGTAGCCGGTGGCGGCGCGCGGGAAGAACGGCATCCCGTACACCTCCTCGCCCACCCGGTACCGGGCCCCGGGCGCGGCCTCCTCGACCACCCCGGACACGTCCCACCCGACCCCGAACGGCGGCTCCCCGAGCAGCGGGAACGCCCCCGACCGCACCGCGATGTCCGCCGGGTTCACCGCACTGGCCCGCACCCGCACCAGCACCTCCCCGCTCAACAGCTGCGGCCGCTCCACCTCGACCACCTCCAGCACCTCGGGCCCACCGAACGCCTTCTGGATCACTGCACGCATCGAACTCTCCCTGTCCGTGGCCGGCCCGTCCGCCGGGCCGTTTGGCGATGCCTCCACGGTAGGGAGATCGAACGAGCGGATGAATATCCTCAAGTCTTCGGAAGATGTCCCGTCGTCTCGTCGGGAGGCTCGATCGATCAGGCGGGATAGCGGAGGAGAGCGTCGGTGGCGAGCTCGAACCCGAAGGGGGCGGGGATCGGCACGCGGTCGCCGAACGTGCCGTTCCAGCGCTGGTGGTAGCCGGTGTCGGACGGCTCGGATTCTTCCAGCGCGGACGGCGAAAGGCCGCCGTCCCGGGACGTGGTGTCCGGGGCGGCGGCCTTCGTGGTGGGGCTTAGAAGACCGGCTGGCCGGCGCGGACCAGGCGCCAGGAGTTGGTGAAGAAGTCGGCCGGGTCGATGACGCCCTTGGCCTTCACCCAGGCGATCATCGTGTTGCGGATCTCGTCGGAGTTCGCCCAGACCGCCTTGGCGGTCGCGACGTGCGGGAAGTTGCCGCCGCCGTTGGCGCGGTAGTTGTTGACCGCGAGGACGAACTGGGCGGCCGGGTCGATCGGCTTGCCCTGGTAGGACAGGTTGACGATCCGGCTGCCCTTCGGCTGCGAGACGTCGATGTCGTAGCTCAGGCCGTAGATCGAGTCGTAGTTGTAGTCCGGGGTGTCCTCGGCGTTGGTCAGGGTGTCCTTGTTGACCGGGGCGCCCGCGGCGAGCTGGTTGAAGTACTTGGCCGAGAACTCCAGGTAGTCCTTGAGCTGGGCGCCCGTCAGGATGCGGGCCTCCAGGGTGTTCTCGTAGATGTACAGGCCGGCCGCGTCGCGCAGCTTGACCTGGCCGGCCGGGATCATCGCGGTGCGGTTGAACGGCGCGGCCTGCGCGAGCACCGGCAGGTTGGCGTACTGCCCGCCCGCCAGCGCCGCCTTCACCGCGTCGGCCTGCACCTTGCCGATCAGGTCGACGATGGGGGTCGACTTGAACCGGGCGTCGGCGATCGACAGCTCGATCTTGCTGGTGCCGATGTTCTGGTTGACGTACGCCACGACCTTCTTGTGCTGGTCGGTGATGGCGTTCGAGATCTCCGGGTTCTCCGGCACGGTGTTGGAGTTCAGCACGCGCGAGGAGACCGACAGCACCTTCCAGGCGCCGTCGACGAGCTCGACCTCGAAGTCGAAGCAGCTCAGGCGCTGGCCCCAGCACAGCGGCTCGGACAGCACGACCGTCTTGCCGGTCTTCTTGTTGACGATGAGGCGCTGCGGCACCTCCTTGTGGGTGTGGCCGACGAGCACCGCGTCGATGTCCGGGACCTTCTCGGCCATCTCGCCGGAGGCGTCCTCGGGCCAGGGGAGCTGGTCGCCGTAGGTGGTGGCCTCGTCGATGCCGGAGTGGGCGGAGACGACGATGACGTCCGCGCCCGCGGCCTTCATCCGGGGCACGTACTTCGCGGCGGTCTCGACGATGCCCGGGAAGACCATCTGGCCGCTGACGTTGGCCTTGTCCCAGATCGCGATGCCCGGGTTGGTGAGGCCGAGGATGCCGACCTTGATCGGGGTGTCCTCGTCCAGCCACACCTCCTTGATCACGTACGGCTTGAAGGCGGGCTTCTCGTTCTTCGCGTGCAGGGCGTTGGCGCCGAGCAGCGGGAACTCCAGCTGGTCCTCGAAGGCCTTCACGGTCGGGATGCCGTAGTTGAACTCGTGGTTGCCGAGCGCGGCGGCGTCGTAGCCCATGAGGTTCATGGCGACGGCCATCGGGTGGTCCGGCACGTTGTCGCCGTCGGTGGCGATCGGCTCGACCCGGGCGTAGTAGTAGGTGAGCTGGGTGCCCTGGATGATGTCGCCGGAGTCGATCAGCAGGCAGCGGTCCCAGCCCTTCTCCTCGCGGACCTGGTTGGCCAGCGTGGAGATCCTGGCGAGGCCCACCGCGTTGTGCGCCTTGTCGACGTACTCGGCGTCGGTGAAGTAGTCCCAGTTGAGCACCCGGCCGTGCAGGTCGGTGGTGCCCATGACGGTGAAGGCCTGCTTGCGGTCTTCGCCGCGGTGCTTGGTGCCCTTGGCCTGCGCGGTGTCCGGCTCGGCGGCCGCGGCGGCGGGGGCGGCGGCGAGGGCGGTGCCGCCGGCCAGGGCGGCACCGGCGGCGGTGGCGGCGGACCGGGTGACGAAGTCACGGCGGTTCAGGGACATCGACGACTCTCCCGAGTGGGGGGACTTGCTGGCGAATGGACCGTCAACCGGGGCCGGTGTGGCGTGAAACCCCCGTGCAACTCCGTACAACCCCGTTTGACGCGCGTAGAAGGACGCGCGTAGAAGTGTGCCGTGCGCGCGGGCGGATGGATAGCCCTCCGACGTTTCCAACAGGTGAGATCTTGGCGACTCGTTCGTGACGTGAGTGCACGGGGCCTGCGAGTGGTAAAGGCGGAAATCAGCCGAGTTGTGCGCTCAGCAGGCCCACCTCGCGCGCGAGTTCGGCCTCCGGATCCGGACCGTCCGCGCCCGCCCACGGCTGCCACGTGCGGGCCCGCAGGTAGCCGGCCACGGCCAGCGGCAGGCCGTCCCGCACGATCCGCCGCCCCGCCGCCGGGCCCGGCCCGGCGGCGCGCAGCGCCTCCAGCAGGCCGTCCACCCGGGCGGCGGGCGGCAGCGGGACGGTCCGCAGGTAGGCGACCAGGGCGTCCAGCTCGGGGTGCTCCGGCGGGTCGTCCTTCGGCCCGGGCGCGAGCAGCGCGCCCGCCGCGTACAGGCCCGCCACCACCCCCGGCCACCACGCCCCGCCCAGGCCCGCGAAGTGCAGCCCCAGCCCGATCGCGCCGCCCGCGCAGCCGACCAGGTTCCGGCCCGACTCCAGGTACTTCAGGGCCTGCCGGCCGGGCCCGTCACTGGTAGCCACGGATCTCCTCGAACACGCCGTCCAGCGAGCTCGTCCCGTCGAAGAGCTTGCCGCCGCTCTCGTCCGCGATCCCCTGCAGCTGGCTCACCGCCGCCTCGCCGAACTTGATCGGGAAGACCGGGATCGCCTTCGGCCCGGCCGCCAGCGCGTCGTGGAACTTCTTGAAGTCCCCGTCCGTGGCGCCCTCGTTGCTCTCCCCGTCCGTCATCAGCACGATCGAGGTGAACCGGTCGTCCCCGGCCGCCTTCTGCTGCCGGTCGATCACCCGGTACGCCTCCTCCAGTGCGTCGTACAGCGCCGTGCCGCCGTCGGCCGACAGGGACTGCACGTCCGCGTTGATCGACCCCAGCTCCGCCTCCGGCCCCGGCCGGCTGCCGGAGGCCGGCACCGCGTGCGTCTTCGTCCACTTCACCTTGGACGCGAAGGAGATCAGCGTGACCTCCTCGCGGTCCCGGAAGCGGCTCACCCCGCGGGTGTCGTCGGTGCCGGTCAGGCGGCCGAGCGCGGACTTCAGCGACGTGATCCGCGAGCCCTCCATCGAACCGGAGGTGTCCAGCACGTACACCGTCCGGGACGGGCGGCGCAGCTCGTTCTGGTACGAGGACAGCAGCCCGTCCGCGACGGCCCGGGTGCCCGGGAACGGCAGCTCCCGGCGGCGGTCGGACGGCAACGACGGCGCGGCCGCGGCCCCCGGGGTCACCGGGCGGCGCAGCGTCACCTCGGAGATGCGTTTCTGCACGTCCGGCGTCAGCAGGTACTGCGTGAGCCGCTGGAACGAGTCGCGCTCGCTCTGGGCGCTGGACGACAGCAGCGACAGCGGGTAGTCCGCCGACACCACGCCGTCCACCGGGCGCACGACCGTCAGCTGCCGGTCAGCCGGCAGCGTCTTGTTCATCGACAGCAGCACCGACTCGTAGTTGACCAGCGCCCCCACCTTGCCCGGCTCCGCCCGGGTGTACGCCTGCGCCAGCCAGCCCGACGAGCCCGAGGTCAGCTTCTGGCCGGTGAAGAACTTCTTCAGCGACGGCGTCGCCTTCTGCACGTCCTCCTCGGTCAGCGCCGCCCCCGCCCCCGAGAACGCCGACGCCACCGCGACCAGCGTCGAGAAGCCCGAGTTCGACCGGGACGGATCGGACATCCCGTACGACAGCTTCCCGGCCGACGCCGCGTCCCCGATCTGCGCCCAGGTGACCTTCGAACCGTCCCCCCAGCCCAGGTCGCCCAGGACGGAGGAGCGCACGCCGACCGCCACCGGGGAGACCATGACCGGGGTCTCGGACAGGAGCTTCGACCGTCCGTTGCCGTCCAGGCGCAGGTACTGGTTCGACGGGAACCACACCGCGTCGTACTTGCCGTCCGCCTTGCCCGAGGACACGGCGTCGGCGCCGTCGAGCGAGCCCGTCCACGCGAACTGGACCGTCACCCCGGTGGCCTTCTTCGCGTCCTCCAGGATCGGCGCCATGTCCTGCAGCTCGCTGCCCGCCAGGATCCGCAGCACACCAGGGCGCGCGGTGGGCGCGGGAGCGTCCGTGGCGTTGGGGGACGGGTCGGGCTTCGGCGCCGAGGACGTGCAGGCCGTCGCCACGAGGAGCGCCACGGCGGAGGCGGCCAGGCGCCACGTCGTACGGACGGTACGGCTGTTCACTGAGCGTTCCCCTTCGCCGCGGCGACCAGTTTCTGCAGGACGTCCTTGGTCGGCACCTGCCACTGCTTCAACTTCGCCGACGAGAGGTCCGGCGCGAACGTCGGCTTCCGGCCGTTCACCTCCTTGGCGAACACGTCCTTGTCGGCCTGCGGGCGGAAGCCGAACTTCGCCTCCAGGCGCCGGAGTTCGGGATCGTCCTGGAGCAGGCCGGCCAGCTTGGCGCCCTTGTCGTCGCGGGCGACCACCGTGTGGTCCGAGTAGATCGTCGAGTCCGGGTACATCACCACCATGTCGCCGGTCGGCACGCCGCTCAGCACGAGCTGCGCGGCCTGCGACTCGTAGGCGAACACCAGCGGGTTGCCGACGCCCGCCAGGAAGTCCTTGAACGGCTCGTCGCTGCTGCTCTTCTGGCCGCCCTGCACGGACGTCGCGGTGCGCAGGACGTCCTTCGAGGCGTCGATCCCCGCCTGGTCGGCCACCGGCTGGTGGCTGTTGAGGAGGTACGACAGCAGGGCGACGTACATCGCGCCCGACGACGAGCTCTGCGGGTCCGTCGTGGTCACGAAGATCCGGCCGGACAGCTCGGGGTGGGCGGTCGCGCCGTTCAGGTCCTGCCACTTCTTGCTGTTCCGCAACGCCTCCAGGTACGCGTCCATCCGGAACGTCACGATGCCCGCGTCCTCGGTCGCCAGGCCGTTCGCCTTCAGCACGGCCGCGACGGCCTCGTGCGTCACGATCACCAGCGGCGAGTAGAACGGCACCAGCGGCGAGTCCTGGAGGCCCCAGATCTTCTGGATGTCCTTCACCGGCGACGTGCTCGCCGGGAAGGCGAAGTCGATGTTCGCCTGGTTCGCCTGGTCGACCATCGTCCACGAACCGGTCGAGTCCGCGTGCACCTCCAGTCCCTGCTTCGCCAACTCGTCCTTGACCTCCTGGTTCTCGAAGAAGGCGCGCTTCTCCGAACCGATCAGGCCGTTCACCTTGACGAGCGGCCCGGGCCCCGGATGCGGATCCGGGTCCGGGATCAGCGCGTACGTCACTCCGCCGAGCAGCACCAAGGCCGCCAGCACCCCCAACGCGCGTCTCATGCCGAACGCTTCCCCCTCATGCTTCCCCCCTCGTCCGTTACGTCCGTTACGTCAACCGGGTGGTCCCCGGGTGACGAGCGTCCCGCCGGGCCGGGAGCGGCGGCCGAAGCGACGGTGAACCGGGGGTGAACTCCCCTTCACGGAATCGCATCGGCCGACCGGGCGGCGAGCACCGCGACCGGGCCCGTCGCACACCGGTCCGAGGATGTGTCAGATTGTTCAACTCGCCGTCCGGCAAAGGTCATCCCGAGGCCCGGACCCACGTCGGTGTTACGCGCCGGTAATGCCTACGCTCAGCAGTATGCGCCGAGCAAAAATCGTCTGTACCCTCGGGCCCGCCACCGACTCGTACGACCAGATCAAGGCCCTGGTCGACGCCGGGATGGACATCGCCCGCTTCAACCTCAGCCACGGCTCCCACATCGAACACGAGGAGCGCTACCGCCGCGTCCGCAAGGCCGCCGACGAGACCGGCCGCAGCGTCGGCGTCCTCGTCGACCTCCAAGGCCCGAAGATCCGCCTCGACACCTTCGCCCACGGGCCCGTACTCCTCGAACGCGGCGACGAGTTCACGATCTCCACCGACGACGGCGTCGTGGGGGACAAGGACATCTGCGGCACCACCTACAAGGGCCTCGCCGGCGACGTCTCGCGCGGCGAGCGCATCCTCGTCGACGACGGCCGCGTCACCCTGGAGGTCACCGAGGTCGACGGGCCGCACGTGCGGTGCATCGTCATCGAGGGCGGCCTCGTCTCCGACCACAAGGGCCTCAACCTCCCCGGCGTCGCCGTCTCCGTCCCCGCGCTCAGCGACAAGGACGTCGCCGACCTGCGGTGGGGCCTGCGGACCGGCGCCGACCTCGTCGCGCTCTCCTTCGTCCGCAGCGGGCGCGACATCCTCGACGTCCACCGGATCATGGCCGAGGAGGGGCGGTTCGTCCCGGTCATCGCCAAGATCGAGAAGCCGCAGGCGGTCGAGAACCTGGAAGCCATCGTCGACGCCTTCGACGGCGTCATGGTGGCCCGCGGCGACCTGGGTGTGGAGATGCCCCTCGAACAGGTCCCGCTCGTCCAGAAGCGCGCCGTCAAGCTCGCCAAGCGCAACGCCAAACCGGTCATCGTCGCCACCCAGATGCTCGACTCGATGATCAACGCCTCCCGGCCCACCCGCGCCGAGGCCTCCGACGTCGCCAACGCCGTCCTGGACGGGACGGACGCGGTGATGCTCTCCGGCGAGACCTCGGTGGGCAAGTACCCCGTCGAGACCGTCAAGACCATGGGCCGCATCATCGAGGCCGCCGAGAACGACATCCTGGCGGCAGGCCTGCCGCCCTTGACCATCGGCAGCAAACCGCGCACCCAGGGCGGCGCCGTCGCCCGCGCGGCCGCCGAGATCGGCGACTTCCTGCACGCCAAGTACCTCATCGCCTTCACCCAGTCCGGCGACACCGCGCGTCGCTTGACCCGCTACCGCTCGCCCATCCCCGTCCTCGCCTTCACCTACGAACCCGCCGTCCGCAGCCAACTCGCCCTCACCTGGGGCGTCGAGACCTTCCTCGGCCCCTTCGCCCCGACCACCGACCAGATGGTCGAACAGGTCGACGCCGCCCTGCTGTCCCTGGGCCGCTGCCAGAAGGGCGACATCGTCATCATCACCGCCGGCTCCCCGCCCGGCCTCGCCGGCTCCACCAACCTCGTCCGCGTCCACCACGTGGGCACCCTGGACGTCTGAGCCCCCACTTCGGCGCGGCCCTTCGTGCGGAAGGGCCCCCCCCCCCGCACGAAATGGGGGCCCGGTGGGCGGCCAATGGGGCGGCGGGGGACCTGCGGGCGGC
>NZ_JBHVPD010000010.1:32787-123331 GCF_042887525.1 Kitasatospora sp. NPDC057936 | reverse complement strand
ACCCGCGCCGCCCCCCCCGGGGGGCCCCCCGTGTCCGTCGCCCCCCACCGGGGGGGGGCCCCGCGGGGGGGCCGCGCCCCCCCCGCCGTCAGTACTTGGGGCCGATGTGGGCGTCCATGAGGGCGACGGAGTCCTTGCGGGCGACGGAGACGTTGACGGCCCCGGTGGGGCGGGTGACGGACTTCCAGCGGACGCCGACGGCGTCGAGTGTCGCGGTGAAGAGGCCGACGATGTCGGCGGAGGTGTTGGTGAAGAAGTACCGCGGGTACTCGTAGCGCTTCTGGACGCCGCTCACGGTTCGGGTGGTCCAGTTGGTGATGCGGCAGCCGTCGGAGTGGATGAGGCCGCGCAGGAACTCCCAGGGGTGCTCGTCGACGATCTCCTGCTGCCAGGGGGCGAGGGTGATCCGGCGCAGGTGCTTGGGGCCGGGCCCGTGCTGGGGAAAGAGGCAGGGCCAGTGCTTGCTGGTGCTGACGACGCTGGTGCAGCCGGGCGCGTGGACGCGCAGGACCTTGTTGTGCGGCATGACGGCGGAGACGGCGCGCTCGCATTCGTCGATGAGACCGGGCCAGGTGTCGCAGCAGGCGATTTGGAGGGCGTAGACCTTGCGGCGGCCCTCGCTGATGCAGCCGTCGCCGAGGTAGAGGCCGAGCAGGTAGGCATAGCTGGAGTGAGGCCGCGAGGGGTCGAGTCGGCCGTCGAGGAGCGGACACTCTGCGGTCATGCGGGGGCTGGGTGCTGCACCGGAGGCCCACTCGCGGATCGCCGATCGGGATATGCCAGTGGTTCGGCTTACTTGGCTGAAGGTCAGGCCGGAGGCGTGGAGGGCGAGGGCGTGTTGCCGAGTGGCCAGGTCGTACATGGCGTCGTCAGTGCTTGGGGCCGATGTGGGCGTCCATGAGGGCGACGGAGTCCTTGCGGGCGATGGAGATGTTGACCTGGCCCGTGGGGCGGGGGATCGAGGCCTTCCACTCGACGCCGACGGCGTCGAGTGTGGCGGTGAAGAGCCTGATGATGTCGGTCGAGGTGTTGGTGAAGAAGTACCGCGGGTACTCGTAGCGGCGGACGACGCCGTTCTTTGTCCGGGTCGCCCAGTTGGTGATGCGGCAGCCGTCGGAGTGGATGAGGCCGCGCAGGAACTCCCAGGGGTGTTCGTCGACGATCTCCTGCTGCCAAGGCTCCAGGGCTATGGTGCGCTCGTGCTTCTTGCCAGGACCGTGCTGAGGGAAGTAGCAGGTCATGTGCATGGAGTAGAGCTTGACGTTGTGGCAGCCCGGGCGTTGCAGTCGGTAGGTGTTGTTCTTCGGGAACACTCTGCGCATGGCTTGCTCGATAGCATCCATGACCCCTGGCCACTTGTCGTCACACGTGACGAACAAGCTCTGTGTCCTGGACATGTTCGAGTGTGTGATGTGGCCGTCGCCCAGGTAGGCACCGAGAAGGTAGGCGTAGGCCTGGCGGTTGAGCTCGTCGGAGTAGCAGCGGAAGCACGTGGCGCGCTCAGGGGCCGGGAAGTCCCCGTGTTCGGCGCGATCCTGCAGCTTCCACCATGAGACGGTGCCGGTTGGAACTCCGAGTCGGCGGGAGACATCGCAGTTGCGGGCGCCCTGACGTAGCAGCAGGACGGCTTCTTCGCGGAGGGATCGAACTGCCATGCGGGCGATCCTGCGACCCTTGCGTCGAACGCGCGGGCGAACGGGATTGTTTCCACTCGAACGAATGAAGATCGCCAACCATTAGGTAGCCCTAAGTGGCTTTAGAATCGAAGGAAAAGTACCCCGGGTGGGATTCGAACCCACGCTGGCGGCGTTTTGAGTGCCGTGTCTCTTCCGCTGGACTACCGGGGCATCCACAGATTCGAAGGTTGCCCCCCGACCCTGTTGAACTCAAACATACCGTGTCTAGGTACCCTCGTGCATGCAGTACCCCGCCGGAACGAGGAGCCACGTGAGCGCCGCCGACGAGCAGGCACAGCCGCTTGAGACCGATATGCCCCAGATCACTCGGATTGTGATCGCCGAGGACGAGGCGTTGATCCGTCTTGATCTCAAGGAGATGCTCGAAGAGGAGGGTTACACCGTCGTCGGCGAGGCCGGGGACGGGGCCACGGCGGTGCGGCTGGTGGAGGAGCTGAAGCCGGATCTGGCGATCTTCGACGTGAAGATGCCGGTCCTGGACGGGCTCTCCGCAGCGGAGCAGATCCATGAGAAGCACCTGGCTCCGGTACTGATGCTGACCGCGTTCTCGCAGCGGGAGCTGGTGGACCGGGCGCGGGATGCCGGGGCGATGGCGTACATCGTGAAGCCGTTCTCCAAGGCGGACCTGGTGCCGGCGATCGAGATGGCCGTTTCGCGGTACGCGGAGATGCGCACGCTGGAGCAGGAGATCGCGGACCTCTCGCAGCGCCTGGAGACCCGGAAGCTGGTGGACCGGGCGAAGAGCGTGCTGCAGACGAAGTTCGGGCTGAACGAGCCGGCTGCCTTCCGGTGGATCCAGAAGACGTCGATGGACCGCCGCATGACGATGGCCGCCGTCGCCGAGGCGGTCATCGAGGAGGGCGAGGCCCAGGACCGCAAGAAGGCGGACGAGGGCAAGCCCGCCGAGTAGGGCGGCTTGGCGAAGGGCCCGGCAGATCGTTTCTGCCGGGCCCTTCGCCGTGTGCGGGGATCAGTCCTCGCCGAGGTACGCCTTGCGCACGGACTCGTCGTGCAGGAGGTCGGCGCCGGTGCCGCTGAGGACGATGCGGCCGGTCTCCATGACGTAGCCGCGGTCGGACAGCGAGAGCGCCGCCTGGGCGTTCTGTTCGACGAGGAGGATCGTCGTGCCGCTCGACTTGAGTTCGACGATCGTCGCCATGATCTTCTGCATCATCAGCGGCGACAGGCCCATCGACGGCTCGTCGAGCATCAGCAGCTTGGGCTGGGACATCAGCGCCCGGCCCATCGCGAGCATCTGCTGTTCGCCGCCGGACAGGGTGCCGGCGGCCTGCTTGCGGCGCTCGCCGAGGATCGGGAACAGGGTGTAGGCCCGTTCCACGTCCGCGGTGATGCCGGCGGTGTCGCTGCGCAGGAAGGCGCCGAGGAGGAGGTTCTCCTCGATCGTCATGCGCGGGAAGATGTGCCGGCCCTCGGGGGAGTGGGCGAGGCCGAGGGCGACGATCTTGTGGGCGGGGACGGTCGCGAGGTCCCGGCCCTCGAAGGTGATCCGGCCGGCGGTGGGTCTGAGCAGGCCGGAGAGGGTGCGCAGGGTGGTGGTCTTGCCGGCGCCGTTGGTGCCGATGAGGGTGGTGACCTCGCCCTGGTTGACGGTGAAGCTGATGCCCTTGACGGCTTCGATCTTGCCGTAGGAGACGCGGAGGTCCTCGACCTCCAGGAGCGCGGTCACTTGGTGTCCTCCGGTGTTGCGGTGGTGCTGTCCTCCAGCGGGGCGCCGAGGTAGGCGGTGATGACGCGCTCGTCGTTCTGGACGGTTTCGCGGTCGCCCTCGACGATCTTCTGGCCCTGGACGAGCACGGCGGTGCGGTCGCAGAGGTTGAAGATGAACCGCATGTCGTGCTCGATGACGAGGATGGAGATGCCCTTGTCGCGGATGGCGAAGACGAGTTCCTCGGCGGCGCGGGTCTCCTGGGGGTTCATGCCGGCGGTGGGTTCGTCGAGCAGGAGGAGGCCGGGGTCGGAGGCGAGGGCGCGGGCGATCTCCAGCTTGCGCTGCTCGCCGTAGGGGAGGTTCCGCGCGAGGTGGTCGGCCTTCTCGGCGAGTCCGGTGAACGCGAGGAGTTCCATGGCCCGTTCGCGGCTCTCGGCTTCGGCGCGCTTGTACCCGGGGCCGCGGAGGATGGCGGAGAAGAGGCCTTCCTTGGTGCGGGTGTGGCGGCCGACGAGGACGTTCTCCAGGACGGTCATGTTGGCGAAGAGCCGGATGTTCTGGAAGGTGCGGGCGATGCCGGCCTGGGTGACGAGGTGGGGTTTGGGCGGCAGGACGGTGCCCCGGTAGCGGACCTGGCCCTCGGTGGGGACGTAGAGGCCGGTGAGGCAGTTGAAGAAGGTGGTCTTGCCGGCGCCGTTGGGGCCGATGAGGCCGATGATCTCGCCCTCGCCGACGGTGAGGGAGACGTCGTTGACGGCGGTGAGGCCGCCGAAGCGCATGGTGACGCCGGTGACGTCGAGGATCGGCTCAGTGGACTTCGGTGCGTCGGCGGGGGGCGTATCGGTGGTGGTCATCGGGTCGGTCACGCCCCTGCCTTGGTGAGTGCGGTCGGCTCGCCCGTGGGCTGGGCCGGGATGGCGGCCTCGTGGAACTCGAGCTGCTGCCGCCGGTTGGGGATGAGGCCTTCGGGGCGGACGCGCATGAGGACGATGAGGGCGGCGCCGAAGGCGAGGAGCTGGTAGTCGGAGAGGAATTCGAGCTTCTTCGGGATGAGGAAGAGGAGGGTGGCGCCGGCGAGGGGTCCGCTGATGGTGCCCATGCCGCCGAGGATGACGGCGGCGAGGAGGAAGGCGGAGTTGGGCGGGAGGGCCTCGGCGAAGGTGTACTGGTCGGGCGTCACGGTGTAGCTGACGTGGGCCTGGACGGTGCCGGCGAGGCCGGCGAGGCAGGCGCCGAGGGCGAAGGCGAGGAGCTTGAGGCGGAAGCCGTTGATGCCCATGGCCTCGGCGGCGGTCTCGTCCTCGCGGATGGCGACCCACGCGCGCCCGATGCGGGAGTTGCCGACGCGCGCGAAGACGAGCACGACGAGGGCCGTGACGAGCAGCATCAGCAGGTAGTAGTTGGAGAACCGGCCGAGTTCGAAGGCGCCGACGCTGTGGGACTCGCCGAGGTTGAAGCCGAAGATCTCCAGGTCGGGGATCCGCGGGATGCCGTTGGCACCGTTGGTGATCTTGGGGCCGGTGGTGCCGTTGAGGTTCTGCATGGTGATGCGGAAGATCTCGCCGAAGCCGAGCGTGACGATGGCGAGGTAGTCGCCGCGCAGCCGCAGGGTCGGGGCGCCGATGAGGACGCCGAAGATCATGGAGACGGCGGCGCCGGTGAGCATCGCGGCCCAGAACGGGAACTGGACGTGGATGGGCGAGGCGGGGGAGCCGGAGACGAGCGCGGCGGCGTAGGCGCCGACACCGAGGAAGGCGACGTAGCCGAGGTCGAGCAGGCCGGCGAGGCCGACGACGATGTTGAGGCCGAGCGCCACCGTCGCGAAGATCAGGATGTTGGTGGCGACGGAGGTGTACTGGTCGCTGCTCTGGGTGAACGGGAAGCTGGCGGCGGCGGCGAAGGCGGCGCCGGTGGTGACCGGGCGGTGCTTGACGGTCAGCGCGCGCAGCCGGGCGACGAGTCCGGACCGGGTGAGGGCGGAGGCGACGAAGACGGTGAGGAGCAGGTAGCCGGTGAAGAGCTCGCCGTAGTCGGTGTCGACGCCGAAGGTGATCACGAACAGGCCGGTGCCGAAGGCCAAGACGATGATCAAGACCTCGACCCAGGAGGGGAGTTGGCGCGGCGCGGGCAGCGGTCGGTCGATCTTCCCGAGGCGCAGCCAGGTGTTGGCGAAGTGGCCGAGCTGGACGAGGAGGACGGCGCCGGTGGCGATGGCGACGGCGCCGGCGAGGGCGGTCATGACGGGGGCGACGGGCTTGTCGCCGGGGATGGCGTGGGCGCCGATCCAGGCGAGGGGCGCGGCGGGGACGAGGAGGAAGAGCCGCCGGTCGAGGATCTTCAGCGGGACGGCGGTGCGGCGGTCGAGGGGGAGGCCGAGGGCGCCGGCGAGGCTGAGGATGCCGCCGGCGGCGAGGACCCAGCCGCCGGGTTCGAGGTTGGCGAGGCCGCCGAGGTCGACGGAGATGGCGGTGACGGAGAAGACGGCGACGGCGAGGGCGCCGGTGGCGGCGTACAGGACGGCGTTGTGGTTGCGGCCGGGGGCGGCCCAGCGCAGGCCGGGGGTGCCGTGGGTGGCGAGGAGGAGGACGAGGGTGAGGAGTCCGGCGACGAGGGCGAGCCACTGGAGGCCGGCGGGGGAGCCGTAGTAGGTGAGGTCGCCGGGGAAGTCGGAGGTCCAGGTCCAGGACATGGCGGCGGAGGCGGCGGTGGCGAGGGCGCCGAGGCCGGTGAGGGCTGCGGCGGCGCGGGCCGGGAGGGGGATGACCGGGCTGGTTTCGGTTCTGGTGGTCATGGTGGTCACGCCCTGTCCGCGACGCGCTCGCCGAGCAGGCCTTGGGGCCGGACGAGGAGCACGAGGATGAGGAGTACGAAGGCCCAGACGTCCTTCCAGGCGCCGCCTCCGAAGAGGCTCATGCCGGGCAGGTGCTGGATGTAACCGGTGGCGAGGCTTTCGGCGAGGCCGAGGGCGACGCCGCCGAGCATGGCGCCGTAGATGTTGCCGATGCCGCCGAGGA
Source organism: Kitasatospora sp. NPDC057936 (assembly GCF_042887525.1). Taxonomy (NCBI): domain Bacteria; kingdom Bacillati; phylum Actinomycetota; class Actinomycetes; order Kitasatosporales; family Streptomycetaceae; genus Kitasatospora; species Kitasatospora sp. NPDC057936. Next base: position 116,951 of record NZ_JBHVPD010000010.1, on the reverse strand, counting down.
CGGCGGCGGTGAAGGCCTTGAGGCCGAGGATGAAGCCCATGCGGAAGTCGACCTGGCCGCTGCGCAGTCCGTAGGCGACGGCGGCGACGGCGGCGAACGCGGCGCCGATGGCGAAGGCCATGACGATGATGCGGTCGGTGTCGATGCCCATGAGCTTGGCGGTGTCGGGGTCCTGGCTGGTGGCCTGCATGGCGCGGCCGGAGCGGGTGCGGGTGACGAACCAGCCGAGGGCGAGCATGCAGAGCGGGGCCGCGGCGATGAGGAAGAGGTCGCTGGGCTGGATGGTGACGGAGCCGAGGCTCAGGGGGTCGCCGGGGATCTTGGGGAAGACGCGGGCCTTCTTGGCGTCGGGGTAGAAGGAGAAGACGAGCTGCTGGAGGAGGATGGACAGCCCGATGGCGGTGATGAGGGGCGCGAGGCGGGGGGCGCTCCGCAGGGGCCGGTAGGCGAAGCGTTCGGCGGCGACGGCGGTGAGGGTGGAGACCAGGATGCCGGCGATCAGCATCAGCGGTAGGGCCAGCCACATGGTGGTGCCGCCGGGGAGGGCGAGGTAGGCGGTCAGGGCGCCGAAGCCGCCGACCATGACGATCTCGCCGTGGGCGAAGTTGATGAGCTGGACGATGCCGTAGACCATCGTGTAGCCGATCGCGACGAGCCCGTAGAGGGCTCCGAGGATCAGGCCGTTGGCCAGCTGCTGCGGTAGGTCGTGCACCGCTGGGCCTCCGTTGTGCGTTCGGGTGTCCGCGTGGGGTGGGTGGATGTGGGCGCGCGCGGGGGCACTCGTGGCGCCCCCGCGCGGGTGGTGCTGGTGAGGAAGGTGCCTCGGCCGTCGGGCCGGTGGCTCAGCGGTTCGGTCGTCGGGCCGGTGGCTCGGCGGTTCGGTCGCCGGGCCGCCGGCTCAGCCGTTGAAGGTGCCGGACTTCGCCACGTCCCACTTGCCGTCCTTGACGGTGTAGACGGTGAGCTGCTTGTTGGTGGTGTCGCCGAACTCGTCGAAGGAGACCTTGCCGGTGACGCCGTCGAAGGAGATCTTCTGGACGGCGTCGACGACGGCGGCGCGGGCGTTCGAGGGGAGCTTGCCGTTGTTGGCGCTCACGACGTTCTTGACGGCCTCGATGATGGCCCAGGCGCTGTCGTAGGAGTAACCGCCGTAGGTCTCGAACGGGTCCTTGTAGCCGGCGGCCTTGTAGTCCGAGATGAACTTGGTGGCGGTGGGGAGCTTCTCGACGTCGCCGCCGACGGCGGTGGCGAAGTCGCCGGCGCTCTTGGGGTTGAGCTTGATGTAGTCGGCGCTCTGCATGCCGTCGCCGCCCATGAGCGGGATGTTGAGGCCGGCCTCCTTGAGCTGGAGGGAGAGCGGGCCGGCGGCGGGGTACTCGCCGCCGTAGTAGACGGCTTCGGCGCCGGAGCTCTTGACCTTGGTGACGATGGCGGAGAAGTCGCGGTCGTCGGGGTTGACGTGCTCCTCGCCGGCGACGGTGCCGCCGAGCTTGGTGAACTCGCCCTTGAAGGTGGCGGCGAGGCCGGCGCCGTAGGTCTTCTGGTCGTCGATGATGAAGACCTTGGTCTTCTTCGAGTCGGTGTAGAGGAACTGGGCGGCGAAGGGGCCCTGGACGGCGTCGGTGGTGGCGGTGCGGAAGTAGCTCTTGAAGGGGCGCTTCTTCTCGCCGGTGGCCCACTTCTCGCCCTGGGAGAGGGCGACGCCGGTGTTGGCGGGGGAGATCTCGACGAGGTTGGCGTCGTTGAAGATCTGCTGCATCGACTGCGCGACGCTGGAGTTGAGGGGGCCGACGACGCCGAGGACGGTGTTGTCGGCGACCAGCTGGGTGGCGTTCTGCTGGCCGGGGGCGGGCTTGGCGGTGTCGTCGAGGGGCTTGATCGCGAACTTGACCCCGGGGACCTCGTTCGTCTCGTTGGCCTTCTTGACCGCGAGGTCGACCGAGTTCTTGATGCCGATGCCGATGGCGGAGAGGTCGCCGGTGAGCGGGGCGTCGACGCCGATGGTGACGGTGGTGCCGGAGCCGCTGCCGCCGCCGTCGGCGGACTTCTTGTCGCCGCGGGAGCCGCACGCACTGAGGCTGAGGGCGGCGATCACGGAGATGCTCACGACAACTGCGGAACGATGACGCACGGGGGTCCCCTTCGGTACAGGAAGGCGCCGCGCCGTAGTGGCGGGAGCCGGGATGCGCGGTGGCCTGGCCCAATCAGGGTGGCGCGGTGACTGGCCGTGACTCTAGGCGCCGTGAGGCGGCTGGGGCAGTGGTGTAGCGAGGCTGTGATTCTCTTGTTATGAGCACACGTAGTATTTGTCTCAGCATGTGGTCGTTCTGATTCGACCGACCCGGCGGCGGCGGGCGTTTACTTGCTGGTAGAGCGATGTAAGGGCCAGAAATGGGGGTTGCTGCTGGCTGCACCGATAATCGAACAGCGCCGTCCGGTGTGCAGGTTCCGGGCGTACTCGTCCGGATTGCGGACAAACGATGGCATGTCAAGGCGCTCCGGCTGCCCTTCGGGCTTCGGAGTGGCCGAATGCTCGGATTTCCTGGCTGTTACGCAGCGTTACAGATGAGGGATATCCTGACGCGTGTCCGGATATGCCACCGCCCCCTTGCCTGGACCAACGCCTGCCCACGATGGCAGAAGGTCAAACAAGGGGGCGGACAAGAGATCTGACGGGGCATCTGCCCTGGCGGGACGCCGTCAACGGCGCCCTGCGGGCCGTCAGAGGTCGCGCAGCATGCAGGTCAGCCGGCAGCTGGTGACCCGGCGCCCGGTGTCGTCGGTGATCGCGATCTCGTACGTGGCGGCGGTGCGCCCCTTGAAGACGGCCGTCGCGACGCCGGTGACCAGCCCGGACGTCGCCGAGCGGTGGTGGGTGGCGTTGAGGTCCACGCCGACCGCGTACCGGCCCGGGCCCGCGTGCAGCATCGCGCCGATCGAGCCGAGCGTCTCCGCCAGCGCCGCCGACGCGCCGCCGTGCAGCAGCCCGTACGGCTGCTGGTTCCCCTCGACCGGCATCGTGCCGACCACCCGGTCGCCCGAGGCCTCGACGATCCGGATGCCGAGCTTCTCGCCGAGGTGGCCGCCGGAGAACGTCTCCGGGCTGACGCCGAGCTTGGCGAAGTGGTCCAGCACCTCCTGCGGGACCTTCAGGACGGGGGTGGCGTCGGGGGCCGCGTCGGTCATGGGGGAACTCCTGCCGCTCGGGGGGTCACGTCGTGCTGCTGCTGCTGCTGCTGCTGGTGCTGGTGCTGGTGGTGCTGGTGGTGGTGGTGCGGGCGATGCCGGTGGTGCCGGCTGTGCGGGCCGGGCCGGGCCGGCCGTCGTGGTGGTGCTCGTCGTGCCGGTCGTGCCGACTGTGATCGTACGACCGTCCTACTCGACGGTAGCCACGGCCCGCCGCCTCGCCCGGGCACGTCGCACTCCCGTCCGGCGCGCCCCGTTTTGTCGGTGCCGGGCCATAGGATCGGGGGCCGGTAGTGGAATCGGCAGGAACGGACGTTGACGTGGCTACGCAGAGTACGGACAAGGGCGCGACGGGTGGCGGCGGGGCCGGCCGGCGGCCCCGGCTGATGCTGCTCGACGGGCACTCGATGGCCTACCGGGCCTTCTACGCCCTGCCCGTGGAGAACTTCAACACCTCCACCGGCCAGCCCACCAACGCGGTCTACGGCTTCGCCTCGATGCTCGCCAACACCGTCCGTGACGAACAGCCCACCCACCTCGCGGTCGCCTTCGACCTCTCCCGCCAGACGTTCCGCTCCGTCGAGTTCCCCGACTACAAGGCCAACCGCGCCAAGACGCCCGACGAGTTCCGCAGCCAGATCGGCCTGATCGGCGAACTGCTCGACGCGATGAACGTCCCGCGGCTGACCGCCGAGGGCTTCGAGGCCGACGACATCATCGCCACCCTGGCCACCGCCGCCGAGGCGGCCGGCTTCGACGTCGACATCGTCACCGGCGACCGGGACTCCCTCCAGCTGGTCACCGAGCACGTCACCGTCCTCTACCCGACCAAGGGCGTCTCCGAACTCACCCGCTACACCCCGGAGAAGGTCGCCGAGAAGTACGGCGTCACCCCGCGCCAGTACCCCGACCTCGCCGCCCTGCGCGGCGACCCGTCGGACAATCTGCCCGGCATCCCCGGCGTCGGCGAGAAGACCGCCGCCAAGTGGGTCAACCAGTTCGGCTCCTTCGACGAACTCGTCTCCCGCGCCGACGAGGTGAAGGGCAAGATCGGCGAGAAGCTGCGCGAGCACCTCGACTCCGTCAAGCGCAACCGCGTCCTCACCGAGCTCGTCCGCGACGTCGAACTCCCGCTCGGCGTGCCCGACCTGGCCCGCGCCTCCTTCGACAAGGCCGCCGTCGGCACCCTGATGGAGTCGCTGGAGTTCCGCAACGCCAACTTCCGCGACCGCGTCTTCGGCATCGACCCGGCCGGCGGGCCGGAGGCCGCCGAAGCCGAACTCGCCCCCGGCGTCGAGGTCGACGGCGAACTGCTCACCGACCCGGGCACGCTGGCCGCCTGGCTGCGCGAGCACGCCGCCGACGGCAAGACACCGGTCGCGCTGGCCGCCGTCTACCAGTGGGCGCTCGGCACCGGCGAGGTCACCGAAGTCGCCCTCGCCGTGGGGGAGACGGCCGCCTGGTTCGACCCGGCCCTGCTCGCCGAGGAGGACGAGCGGGCCTTCGCCGCCTGGCTCGCCGACGCGGCCGCCCCCAAGGCCCTGCACATCGCCAAGCAGGTCATGCGCGCCTTCGCCGAGCGCGGCTGGACGATCGAGGGCGTCGTCGCCGACACCGCCCTCGCCGCCTACCTGGAGAAGCCCGGCCGCCGCACCTTCACCCTGGAGGTCCTCGCCGAGGAGTACCTGGCCCGCTCGCTCACCCCCGCCGCCCCGGCGGCCGAGAGCGGCCAGCTCGCCTTCGACGCCCCCGAGGAGGACCCGGCGGCGGGCGCCCAGGCCCTCATGCTCCAGGCCCGCGCCGTCCTCGACCTCGCCGCCCTCTTCGACACCCGCCTCGCCGAGGTCGGCGCCGTCGAGCTCATGCACGACATGGAACTGCCCATCGCCGCCCTGCTCGCCCGCATGGAGCGCTACGGCATCGCCGCCGACCGCGACTGGCTCACCACGCTGGAGACGCAGTTCGCCGCCGAGATCCAGCGCTGCGTCGAAGAGGCGCACGCCGCCGCCGGGCACGAGTTCAACCTCGGCTCGCCCAAGCAGCTCCAGGAGATCCTCTTCGGCGAGCTCGCCCTCCCCAAGACCAAGAAGATCAAGACCGGCTACACCACCGACGCCGACGCCCTCACCTGGCTCGCCACCCAGACCGACAACGAACTGCCGGTCATCCTGCTGCGCCACCGCGACCAGGCCAAGCTGCGCACCACCGTCGAGGGCCTGCTCAAGACCGTCTCGCCCAAGGGCCGCATCCACACCACCTTCAACCAGATGGTGGCCGCCACCGGCCGGCTCTCCTCGCAGGACCCCAACCTGCAGAACATCCCCGTCCGCACGGAGGAGGGGCGCGCCATCCGCCGCGCCTTCATCGTCGGCGAGGGCTACGAGTCGCTGCTCACGGCCGACTACTCCCAGATCGAACTGCGCATCATGGCCCACCTGTCGGAGGACGAGGCCCTGATCGAGGCCTTCGCCTCCGGCGAGGACCTCCACACCACCGTCGCCTCCCAGGTCTTCGAGGTCCCGGGCGGCTCGGTGGACGCCGAGATGCGCCGCAAGATCAAGGCGATGTCCTACGGCCTCGCCTACGGCCTCTCCGCCTACGGGCTCTCGCAGCAGCTCGGCATCAAGCCGGCCGAGGCGCAGGGCCTGATGGACACCTACTTCGAGCGCTTCGGCGGCGTGCGCGACTACCTGCGCCGCGTCGTCGACGAGGCCCGGGCCACCGGCTACACCGAGACCCTCCTCGGCCGCCGCCGCTACCTGCCCGACCTCAACAGCGACAACCGCCAGCGCCGCGAGATGGCCGAGCGGATGGCCCTCAACGCCCCGATCCAGGGCTCGGCCGCCGACATCGTCAAGATCGCCATGCTGCGCGTCGACGACGCCCTGCGCGAGGCCGGCCTCACCTCCCGGATGCTGCTCCAGGTCCACGACGAAATCGTGCTGGAGCTGGCCCCGGGCGAGCGCGAGCCGGTCGAGGCGATCGTCCGCGAGCAGATGGCCGGCGCCTACCCGCTGCGCGCCCCGCTCGACGTCTCCGTCGGCATCGGCGCCAACTGGGAGGCGGCCGCGCACTGACGCTATTTCGGTGGGCCCGGGCGCGTGCAGCGCCCGGGCCCACCGGTTTTGGGCTCGGAGGAGATCCCGCTTCAGACCTGTTCGAAGTGGAACGCCTTGATGAAGCAGTCGCGGGGCTGGCCGACCGCGAAGAGGACGCATTGCACGAGGGACTGCGCGGTGAGGGCGTCCTCGGCCCCGCGCGGTGTGGTCTCCCACTCCTCGGCGAGGGGGTCGGGGTTGGCGAAGTCGGGAGGGTAGAGGGAGATCACCCGAACCCCCTGGGGCCGCAGGCGCTTGGAGAGGATGTCGACGAACCCTGCCTGGGCGCTCTTGGCCGCGTAGAAGGCGTCGTGCGCGTCCGACCGGTGATGCCCCGCAGTGCCGCAGGCGGAGACCATGGTCACCACATCCGGCTTGTCCGAGTTGAGCAGGAGGGGGAGGAAGCTCTTCACGGTCAGGACGGTGCCGGTGGCGCCCGAGGCGATCGTGTCGACGACCTCGCCATCGGAGGCGGACAGGAGGTCCGGGCCTTCGAGGTAGCGGGAGCCGTTGTTGATCAGCACGTCGACGTGGTCGGTGTGCCGGCCGACTCCGGCAGCGAAGCCGCGGATCGAGGCGGGGTCCGTCAGGTCGCAGGCGAAGGCGTGGACGCGCTGGTGCCCTCGGTCACGAATCTCGTCGCGGACCCGCTCGGCGGCGGCGAGAGTGCGCGCGGACAGGAACACCTCGGCGCCGAGGTCCGCGAGACGAACGGCCAAGGTGCGCCCGAAATCCCGGCCGGCAGCGGTGATGACCACTCGGTGGTCGTCGAATCTCATGTCAGTGCTCCTGGCTGGCGGATCGGGTGTTGCGGTGGCGGCAGTTCCTGCCGGCCATGCGTCCAGGCTTGCCGACGCACAGCGGTGTCACATCCTCCTGGACGGCCGGAGCCATCCCCTCGCCGGGGGAGACCGGGGGCGTCGATGACGGTCCTGGCCCGCCGCTACGATCTGCTCGGTTCGCTGCGCGAAGGGCGCGGCGCAGGGCGGGGGAGCGGGCGTTGGCCGAGGTGGACGAGGGCGCGGGGCAGAAGTGGTACCGGCGGCCCCGGTTGGTGATTCCGGCTGCCGCGGCCGTGGCGCTGCTGCTCGTCGGCGGCTCGGTGTGGGCGCTGTCCGGTGCGGACGGCGTGACGCCGACGGCCGTGGCGACCGCGAGTGCGAGCCCGACCGCTGTCCCGACTGCCGTCCCGACTGTGACGGCCACGGTGGCAGCCACGCCGACGCCGAGTCCGACCGAGGCGCCGCCGTCGCCGCAGCCGTCCGCCACGGAGACGGCGACCCCCACGGCGGAACCCACGAGCGACGCTCCGGCCCCCGCCGCGAAGAAGCCGACGAGCACCCCGGCAGCGCACCCCAGGACCGTCGACACCCCCGCACCGAAGCCGAAGCCCCAGGACCCGAAGCCCCCGGCCGCCCAGGACCCCCACACCATCCCGCCCGTGCCCTGCACCGTCTGCTCGACGACCCCGCAGCCCGGCTCGGGCGACTGCTACCCGCGCGGGGCCGCCCAGGTCATGGTCTGCGGCCCGGTCCAGACCGGCATCCCGATCCCGCGCCCCCCGGCCCCGGCATTCACGCCGGGCTCCGTGCACTGAGGCGGGAACTCGGGGCGAGAGCGCGGTCCGCGCCCAGCATGGCTTGCATCGAACTCTCGATCTGAATTCCTTCCGATCGAGCCATCGCCGTTAACTCAATTAGATCCGCCCTCGCTCCATCAGCGATGCGCAATTGAGTTAGTCAATTTTCCTCCCAGGGCCCTCCAGGAAACCCCAGAGATCACAAGAGATCATGTACACCCCATGCCCTCCGGCTTCAATCCCCGGCGCACCGCAGCCATGTTGCCTGTGGGCCAGGGCGGTGAATTTGTGATCATCCTCGATTACCGTGACGTGCCCTCGGGAAGTGCCCGGCCCGGTCGGGACATCAACGCCATCCGAGCGCCGCGTTAGACCGTGGGTCGAATTGGCCTGTGATCCATATTTAAAAGTTTGCAAATGGAGAGGTCTCGTTGAAATACCAACCGAGGCCTCTCCATTACATTGCGCGCCACCCGGCATCATCTGCGCGGATCATAAGCCACCCGTAGCTCCATTAGGGGATCGGGCCTCTGGCGATAGTCTATGCCGCGGGTCACATGAACAGGTCTCCGAGTGACCCTTGACCGAGCCGCCGCAGTTGTGCACAAGTATCGGCGCAGTGCCCGCCAGCACATAGTACGTGTGGAGGTCAGTGGCGGAGAGGTTGTGGGTGACCGTCTCGGTGGCGCCCCAGCCTCGAGAGCCATCGGCCCTTAAGTCTGGACTGTTAAGTCAGCAGCTGCCGGGCGCCCGTCATATCGCCACCCAGCACGTTTACGTACTCGCCGGAGCCTTGAATCAGCCTTTAGGTCGAACTGGCATAACAGTCCAAATACCTTTAGGGGCTTCGATCGACCAGTAGTCCATCGAGGCCCCAAAAGGCACCCTTCATCAAAGGGCGACTTCGACTGGCATATCAAACTCGCGCAGAATGTTTGGCCGATTCATGGCGCCCGGGAATTCCTTAATTAGCCGAGCTGCACCTCGCGGCGCAGGATGTCGGACGAAATCCCGCCCTCGTACCAGCCGCCAATGTCTTGCATTTGCCGAATCGACAGATTGAATGCAATGCGATATTCATTCAAAATGGCAAGTGATCGCTCCTGGAACTCCCCGTGGTTCTCGCGCATGTACTCGGCAATCTGAACAATATCCATCCCAAGTTCAGATAGGTTCCGCAACTCCGAAATCCAGTCGTTCTGTGTCATGTTCTATGGCCTCCAGAATTGTGCCGAAACCGCCGCATAGTCGCCATCCAGGCTTGGTATTGCGCGCGTTATTCTCGCGCTAGTGAAGCCATATTCGGCGGCCCGCTGCCCGGTCCACGTGGATCTCGCCGCCGACTTCAAGGGCGTCCCGCCGGCCACCAGCGAATTGAACGCCTTCAAGTTGTCTCCGTATGACCAGTTTCCCTCGATGCTCTGAACTCGATCGCCAAAATGATCCATCACCATGCCAAACATTTGCTTACCAGAAAGCGGCGAGCCCGGGAGTCTATCCATTCCCAGTGTCAACTTTCCCTGATCGTCTAGCAGCGCAATGGTCATCGAGCCGCTGTCAGAATGGGCGATGGTTATTGAGTTGTCGGCGTGCTCGACCGTGACACCTTCTGGAAGGTTGTCGCCACAGTTATGCACAAGGACCGGCGTCGAGCCTGCCAGCACATAGTATGTGTGGAGGTTCGCGACGGTCAGGTTGTGGGCGGCCTGGGGTGCTGTGATGTAGGTGCGGGTTGCGAGCAGGACGACCAGACCATGGTCCGGGGTTTCGAGTTGGTGGCCGACCTGCAGGTCCTGGGCGTCGGCCCAGGTCTTGGCAGTTTCGTCCCAGTACGGGTGGTGGGCAGTGGAGACCAGAGTCGCGTTTGCCTGCGGCGAGGCCTTCCCGCTGGAGGTGGAGAGGGTCAGTTCGGTGAAATGAGTGTCGTCAGGGGTGACGATTTTGGCAGTGACGGGTTCGGGCGAGGTCTTGCCGGTCTGAGGGTCGGTGGCCGTGACCGTATCGTCGGGCTTGATGTCGCCGATGGCCTTAGTGGTTCCATCGGCCATCAGGACTGGTGTATCGGCCGGGAAGCTGTTCTTGCACGGGCCGCTTGCTCCTTCGAAATTCTCGCCGACCTTGTGCGCCACCACGGCTATCAGGACCAAGCCAGTGATTTCTCCGGCCGTGTACTCGCCCTGGCCGTTTTTGACCTGGTCGACCATCTGCCTGGCGGTGTCGAGCAGTCCCATGTCGTTCTTGATTGCCGCCACAACCGGGACTGAATTGAAAACGTCGACAGCGAACGACTTGCAAGCCTTCCCGTCCCCGGTCACGCAACCCTTGGCGTCCTTGTATGACTGGGTCACGCTCTCGACGGCACCCTTGACGGCGTGCTTGAAGCCCTTGTAGAACTCGCTCTCGTCGTGGATGACCGCCATGGGCTTCGATACACCGGGGTGCTTGGTGATCTGGGCCTTGACCCACTGGTTGGTGACGTTTTGCGTGTCGTCCTTGAAGGTTTCGTAGTACCGGCGCTGGACGTCGCCCTGGACGTAGTTGCTGGTATCGGCGGTGTTGTTGAGGGTGATGGTGCCGCCGTGGCAGTCGTACAGCTGGCCGCATTCCTCGGCCTTGAGGCCGCTGGGGTCGCTGAGGTTCTGCGGGTCGTTGTTGCTGTAGGCGTACGCGTTCCACTGCTGCGGGTCGCCTGTGTCTAGCAGGGGATCCGGGTTGAGGAAGCGGCCGGTGGTTGGCTGGTACTCGCGAGCGCCGAGGTTGGTCAGACCCGTCGCGTCGTCCTTGGTGCCGCCGACGAAGCCGTGGTCGCCGGCCCAGGTGGTGGGCTGGGTTCCGCGGGGGTTGCCGAACGGGTCGGACGGGCGGCGGGATTCGGCGAGGGTGGTGCCGTCCAGGGCCAGGTTGCCGGTGCCGTGCGGATCGGCGATCTGGTAGGTGCTGGTGCCTCCCTGACGGACCAGGGTCACGCCTCCGGGGATCTGGTAGTAGCGGACGCCGGTGACGGTGCTGCCGTTGTAGACGAGTTCGTCGCCGCCCAGGTTGATGGTGGTCTTGCCAGGGTCGCGGCGGATGAGCTGGTTACCGGCAGCGTCGTAGAGGTAGGTCGTCGGTCCCGGCGTGCCGGTCTTGGCGTAGGAGGCGAGCCTGTCCTCGCCGTTCCACGTCAGGGTGGCGGTGCCGGAGGTGTCCGTGACGGCGGTGGTGTTGCCCGCCGCGTCGTACTGGGCGCTGGAGGCGCTGGTGCCGTTCGGCGAGGTGGTGTTGGTGGTGGTCAGGGCGTGCGGTCCGCCGGTTCCGCCACCGGTGTTGGGCGCGGTGGTGGGGGTGTTGACGGTGCCGGTGGCCGGGAAGGTCTGGTTGGTGGTGGTGTCCTTGGTGGTGTCACCGGACGGGTCGTGCTGGACGAGCTGGGTGCGGTTGCCGGTGAGGTCGTAGCCGTAGCTCTGCCAGTACGCGGCAGGCCCCCCGACGGTGGTCTTCAGCGGGGCCTGGACGCCGCTGGTCGGCGTTGAGTTGGCGCAGGAGCCGATGCCTCCCACCGTCGGCTGCGGAGCCTGGGTGAGCGTGCCGGTGTCGGTCCAGGAGTTGGTGAGCCGGCCGAGGTAGTCGTAGTTGAAGCACTGGAGGTCGGTGGACGACGGGATGTTGTTCGGGATGTTGCGGACCGCCGTCATCCGCCCGGCGGCGTTGTAGGCGTACGTGACCTGCTGGACAGCGCCGGTGGCGGCGGTCTGCTTGTCGACGAACTGCGACAGCGGGCGGCCGGTGGACTCGTCGTAGGTGTTGGTCACGACGATCTGGGTGCCCCACGGATTCACCGTGGCGCGGGTGCTGCGCCCGTAGGCGTCCCAGTCCGAGGACACGTCATAGGTCGCGCCGCCGAAGGCACCGAAGCTGCTCAGCAGACCGTTGGTCTCGTAGGTGTAGTTGATCGTCTCCTGGGCGATGTCGCCGACAGCCGAGCGGTTGTCGGCGGCGACGGCGCCGGTGATCGGGTCGAATCTCGCCTGGTAGGTGTAGGTGAACGGGGTGGTGCCCTGGCCGATCTCGGTGCCGGGGATCGTGATGGTGGTCTTGGTCGGGTGGTAGGCGGTGTCGTAGGACAGGACCGAACTGGTGTAGGCGCTGCCGGAGGCGCCACCCACGTAGCGGGTCGACGTGGCGGGCAGGCCCGGGAGGACCGTGTCGTAGGTGGAGCCGGTCAGCTGGTTGGCCGGTGCGACCGAACCGGCGTAGGAGCCGGTCGGGCGGCCGAGCAGGTCGTACGTGTAGGCGACGGTCTGGCCGCGTGCGTCCGCGGTGGAGGCGAGCCGGCCATCGGTGTCGTAGGTCTTGGTGCTGGTCCCGGTGTCCGGGTCGGTGGCGGTGACCTCACGGCCGCGCAGGTCGTACCCGCGGGTCCAGGTGTTTCCGGCCGCGTCCTTGTGCGAGGCGAGCTGGCCGGCCGCCGTGTAGGAGTACGAGGTGACGTCCGCGTCGGCCGGGTTTCCGGTGGCGGTCGCCGTCTTGTACTGCCACAGCTGGGCGGTGTGTCCGTGTACGTCGGTGACGACGGACGTGGGCGTCGTGCCTGCCGGCGGAGTGGTATCGGTCCGGTCCGCACCGGGGTACGCCGTAGTGGTGGTGTTCTGGGTCACGCCGTAGGCGACGAACTGTTGCGTCACCGGGCGGCCGAGCCCGTCGTAGACGTTGTACGTCTGGGCCGGGACCTTCTGCGTCGTGGTCTGGAACAGCGTGGTGGAAGGCGCCGAGTCGTTGTTGTACCAGGGGCTGTTGGACCTGGTGACACGGCCCTGCGAGTCGTACACGGTGTCGGTGATCAACCGGCCGGTGTAGGCCGAATGAGCCGGGGTCGACTGGGTCTGAACCACCCTGCCCATGCCGTCCATGATCTGGATGCCGACGGCGTACGACTTCCCGTTCGCCAGCAGCGTGGAGCTGGTCACGGTCGGCGGTACGGCGTTGCCGTTGACCATGCCCGGCGTCGAATACGCGACTGTGGCGCTGGCGCTGGCCGTGGTCGCGCGCCCGGGGGCCCAGACGCTGGTGACCCGTCCGAGGGCGTCGTAGGCCTTGGTAGCCGCGCGGCCGTTCGGGTCGGTGGTCTTTATGGTGAGGGCGCGGGCCGTATCCAGCGTGGTCGTGGTGGTGCGACCGGTGGCGGTGTCACTGGCGCCGGCCGGGGCCGGGGTGGTGACGCTGACGGTGCCCGGCAGCTCACCGGCGGTCGACGCGGTGTACGCGGTTGTCGTGGTGGCGCCACCCGGGTGCGCGCTGTCGGTGGCGTCGGGGTCGGTCACGCTGACCAGTCGGCCGTAGCCGTCATAGGCCTGGTTCACCGAAGTGAACTGGGCGTTGCCCGAGGCGTCGTAGTGGTCGAGCGCGAACGTCGTCGTCGCGTCGTGCGCCGTGCCCAGCTGGCCGACGCCCTGACCGTCGTAGGCCGTCCTGGCCCAGGAGACGGTGTTGGCAGCCGTCGGTGTAGCGGTGCAGGCGTTGCTGCCCGAGACCGCGATCACCTCGGACGGGAGCACCTGGACCTGCGGGTCGGAGCCGGCCGCGTAGTTGGTGCGGGCGCAGATGTCCGGCAGGCCGTCGGCGGTCTCCAGCGAGGTCAGGAGCCGGTTCCCGTGCGCCGGATCGCTCGTGACGGTCTTGGCGACCGTCCCCCACGTGCCGTCGGACTTCAACGACCGGGAGGTGGTGACCGCGCCGGTGAAGTTGTAGCGGGCCGTGAGCGCAGGCATGCTGCTGCCCTGGCTGTGCGTCGCCGTGGGCACAGGACCACTGGAGGTGCTGACCGAGTAGCCGACGACGCTGCCGCCGGCCTGCGCGTAGGTGTCGGACTCCAGGGTCTCGCCGGAGAGCCAGTCGGAGTCGGTGACCTGACCGCTCATCGGGCCCGCGACCGAGACACTGCGTGTGGTTCCGCTTGCGAGGACGTCACCGTCCATGCCCTGGTAGTAGGTGGTGGAACTCTGGGACTTGGGGCCGTCGTTGCCGCTCCCGGTGATGGCGGTGACGCTCGCGTAGCCGCGGAACTGGTCCCAGGTGCGAGCGTTGTCGCGGGTCGTGGCCGAGTCGTTGCGGTGCCAGGCCGCCTTGCCGTAGCTGTAGCTGGTCACCATCGGCGTCGAGCCCGGGGTGCCAGGGTTCGTAGTGACGGTGGCGACCGGGTACTTCTGGAACCAGTCGTCCACGGGGGTCGCCCCGGCAGCCGAACCCGGCGGGTTCCACTTCACGTTGTAGCAGGAAAGCGTGTCACTGTCGGCGGAGGCCGGCATGACGTTGTTCACCCGAGAGCAGTCGGCGGGAGCGTAGTTGACGCCGATGGTCCCGCCGGTCTCCGTGGTGATCATCTGGATGCGCGGCCGGTTGTAGGCCGGCGGTGCGGGCACCAGGTTCGTGCCGTCCACCCGGTTGGGCAGCAACATCGGAGTGAAGGACACCGGCTGCAGCGGGACCGGCGTCCCGGAGGCCTGGGTGTCCTGACCGGTGCGCTGGACCGAGGCCAGCCACGGAACCTTCGTATTCTCGGTCGGGTTCTGCGCGTTGACGAACGTGTGGTTCAGCGCGTACGAGTCGACCGTCTGGTAGGTGCCGTTGACCCGGACCTGGGTGACGATCGACGACAGCCACTTGGTGGTCCAGAACGTCGGCCCGTAGTTGGTGCACCCGCTGGTGGCGTCGCACTGCTGGTCGAGCGGGACGTCCGGCCAGTTCGGCGCGTTGGCCGCGGTGCGTTGTGACGGGTCGCAGACCCCGCTGGAGGGATCGCACCGCTCGGCGGTATTGAAGACGATCTTCGCGGCGGGGTTGTACGTGCCGCCGTTGTTCAGCTGGTCCGACAGCAGCTGGCCGTAGCCGATCGAAGAGGGCACGCCACTACGGGTGTAGACGGTGCTGGTCCCGTTCCCCTGACCGCCGCCGAGTGAGTAGTAGTTCGTCTCGGGGGTGTAGGTGTTGGTGACCAGGTTGCCGTGCGGGTCGACCGTGAAATCGAGGTTCCAGCGCCACGCGGTCTGGCACCACGAGCCCTGGCCCTTGGCCGGGTCGTAGCACGGGTCCCCGCTGTTGGGGGAGAAGACCGGGACGGTCCACGCCGAGCCGCTGTCCGCGCCGAGCGTGGTCGGGTTGCCGTTCGCGTCCGGGACGTGGTTCAGGCCGAAGTAGTACACCGTGCCACCGGTGTCGGTGACCTTGATGTAGGAACCGTTCCAGGTGCCGTTGGTCGCGCCGGTCAGGAACTGGATCTTCGTGCCGTCGTCGTTCTTGAGCCGCCAGGTGCAGGCGGCCTGCTCCATCGCGGCGGGCGCGCCGGACTGGCAGGACGCGTCGTCCGGCACCAGCTGGCCGGAGTGGCCGCCCAGCGACAGGGCCATGTTGGCGCCGCCCCAGCACTGGTCGCCGGAGCCTGCGATCCCGTCCAGCGAACAGGGCTTGAAGGACCGCTCGACGAAGCCCGGGCTGTAGTCCCAGCCGTCACCGATCCAGGAAGCCTGCGAGTTCGTCGACGAGGTCTTGCCGTCCACCGACGACGAGTCGTACGACAGCGCCACCTTCGGACCCGAGCCCGCCAGCGCCGGCGGCGCCTGGATCGGATAGCCGTACGTGAACGCGCCCGACGCCGCGCCGCCGGTCCAGGCCTGCGAGGGCGCGAGCGGGGTCGCCGCGTAGGTGCCCGCGCCGCTGGAGGAGCCCGACACCACGGCGACCGTGGTCGACGTCGTGGTGTCGCCGGCGTACACGGCCCGGACCGCGCCGTCGGCCACGGGGGCCGAGGCCTTGATGGTTGCGGACTTGGCGATTCCCGTCCCGGTCAGCGGGACGTCGGCGACGAGCTTCTTCGTCGCCGGGTCGTAGTGCGAGTCGAGGGGTGTCTGCTTCTGGCAGTCCGGGGACTTCGGCGTCGTCGTCGCGCAGGCCGGCAGGACCACCAGGTGGGCCCGAGCGGCCCAGTCCGCGCCGAACGCCGTGTCCAGGCTCGAGGCATCGACACCCAGGCGTACTGGCGCGTCATCGCCCGCACCAGGACGCGTGAGGGTCAGCGCCACACCCGGAATGCCGGCGGCCGCGGTGGACTTGGCGTCCGCGACGTCGACCTGGATCGTCTGGCCCGCAGCCGACGAGCCCGCCAGCGGCGCGACCGTGACCGGAAGTCCCGAGGCCTTCGCCTCGGCACCGGCCTGCGGACTCTCACCCGCTCCGAGTGCCTTCGCCTCAGGCGCGGTTCCGAGCGTCACCGAGGCGTGGCCACTCGGAAGCGCCTGCAGCCCCTTCGGCGGAGTCCACGTCGGCGGTACCGGGTGCTCCGGCTTCCGGGCCGGGACCGGTGTGACGTTCTGACCGGAGACGGAGGCCGTCTTCGGCAGGGCCGTGTTCGGCGGGGACCACTTGCGCGAGTAGTCCGGCCCGTCCGCCGCTACCGCGAACGGCACGGGGGCCAGGAGCGAACCGAGGACCGCGGCCGTCGTGACGGCCGCGAGCCGGCTCCTCAGCTTGCCCGTTCCGCCCCTTTCCCTCTCAAAACTTGATGGTCGTCTGAATAGCACCTATTTACCCCCACATTTCGGCCCCCGCATTCGGAGGGTCATGTCCTGTATCCGAACCGCCGGATGCTAGCGAGCTGCACTGACATCCGGTCAAGTTGCATCGCGAAGTGAGGACAATCACAGGAGGGTTGAAGGTGACTATTGTGTGGTAAATCCAGACATTCATTCCTGGAAACAATTTGCTGACTCGCCCGACTGCCGTCCACGGTGTGCTGCTGACCTGCGGTGACACAGGTCGTTCCGAACTCGTTGGGGGGAGATTCCCGTCTTGACCAGAAAGCGCCGCCCAAACGGTGCGAAGTCCAGCATGTTGGCCGCAACCGCGGTCCTGGTTCTCACTGCCGCGCTAGCGGGCCCGGTAGGCCCAGCCTTGGCGGACACTCCGCAGGTGCCGCCCCAGGCCGCGATCGATGCCGCGACCGCGAAGATGACGCAGGAGCGCCCGCCCGCGAACGCCACCGAGACGGCGATCGCCCAGGCCAAGGCCACCGGCAAGAACGTCCCGATCGACTCGCTCACCACCGAGTTCAGCGAGACCGTCGCCACCCCCCAGGGTCATCTGGCGCTCACCAGCCACCCGGACCAGCAGCGCGTCAAGCGCAACGGTGCCTGGCAGGGGCTGGACGCCACCCTCGCGGCCAACCAGGACGGCACCTTCTCCCCCAAGTCCGCAGCAGGCCAGCTGACGCTGTCCAAGGGCGGAAACGGGCCGCTGGCCACCATGACCAGCGCGGACGGCAAGAAGCTCGCCCTCACCGCGCCGTTCGCCCTCACCGCACCCACCGTCAGCGGCGACAGCGTGGTCTATCCGTCCGTTGCCCCTGACATCGACCTCAAGGTCACCGCCACCAAGCTCGGCGGCCTCTCGACCGTTCTGGTCGTCAAGACCCAGGCCGCCGCCGCCAACCCGGTTCTCAAGAACCTGCACTTCGACACCACCGCCGACGGCGTGACCGTCAGCAGTGACGCCAAGGGCAACATCACCGCCACAGCGGCCGACGGCAAGCCCCGCTGGACCGCGCGCACCCCGCAGATGTGGGACAGCGCGACCACACCTGCGGCGCCTGCCCCTTCCGCGGCCCCCGCCGTGAAGGCCTCCATGATGTTCATGGCGGCGCCCGCTGCCGATGTCCCGGCGCCCGCCGACACTCCGGCAAATCCGAGCAAGGCCGCTCCGACCGGCACCGACGCCGGGCCCGGCGCGGGCTCCAAGGTCTCCGAGATGCCGGTCAAGGCCGGCGCCACCGGGATCGACCTCACGCCCGACCAGGACCTCCTGGCCCACGGCACCGCGCCCTACTACATCGACCCCGCCTTCCTGCCCTGGAGCACGTCGGCCAACGCCTGGACCTGGGTCCAGTCGCAGCACGACGGCTCCAACAACTGGCTAGCCCAGGGCAGCAAGGACAGCGACCACCCGGGCGTCGGCGTCTGCGGCACCTACCCCAACGGCGGCAGCTGCATCCCCTCCGACATCGAGCGCAGCTTCTATCAGTTCGACATCAGCGCGCTCGGCGGGACGGTCGTCCACTACGCGACGATGAACCTTCAGGAGTACGTCTCCGCCAACTTCGACTGCGGCACGACGTACAACCTCAACCTGTACGTCACCGGTGCGATCGCCAACGGTACGACCTGGTCCAACCAGCCCTCCCCGACGAGCGGTTCGTTCGGCCCGGTGCCAGTCGGCGGCTCCGGCCACACCGGCTGCTACGACAACGTGCCGTTCGCATTCACCGTCACCGCTGCGCTCCAGCAGAACACCAACAGCGGACAGCTGACCTTCGGCCTCTACGGCGACGAGAGCAACCAGTACGCCTTCAAGCGGTTCACCTACCAGCCGTCGCTGTACGTCGAGTACGACCGCATCCCCAACACCCCGACCAACCCGGCGGTGTGGCCCGCCCCGACGACCGTGGTGCCCGGCGGGGCCAACCAGTCCTGTGGTGACGGCAACGCCAACAACTGGGCCTGGCTCGGCGCCGGCTCCGCCCAGAACAACGCCGTCTGGCTCAACGCCACCGTCACCAGCAACGCCCAGGCCCAGGTCAAGAGCTGGGACCACATCTGGGACTACAACCTCCCTGGCGGCGTCGCGGACGTCTCGCAAGGCGATACCGCATTCGTGAACAGCGGCGGCACCACCAGCTACCAGGTCCCCGCCAATGTCATCCAGAACGGCCACGCCTACGGCTACAGCATCATGGCCACCGACGGCTTGGACGGCGTCCCCTGGTCCGCTGCCACCACGACCTGCTACTTCAAGGTCGACCTCACTCCGCCGACCATCACCTTCCCTACCACCGTCGCCGACACCAGCAAGCAGTTCCCGCCTAGCGGCAACGGCCAGACCCCCCAGATCTACGCCGGCCAGAGCGGCGGCGTCCCCTTCACCGCGACCGACCCTGCCCCCAGTGGCGGCTACTCCTCCGGAGTGGTCTGCCTGCGCTGGAGTTTCGACCCCCAACTCGTCGACGCCACCTGGAAGTGCGGCAGCTCCATGCCGAGCGGCCAGATTCCGGTGACGGCGGGCCGTTGGGGCACCAACATCCTCTATGTCCAGGCCGAGGACAACGCCGGAAACCTGTCCCCGGTTGCGCAGTACGCCTTCTACGCCGCGTGGAACCCGAACAGCCCGAACCCGACCTTCGGCGACGTCACCGGTGACGCCCTGCCCGACATCGTCGCCGCCGACCCCAATGGCGACCTGCGCGCCTACGACATCGGCTACGGCACAAACGCTACTTCGCCCAAGGCCTCGCTCTTCGCGGCGAAGGCGAACTCCCCTGGCCACGACTCCTGGGGAGTGAACTACCGGATCACCCACCGCGGCAGCCTGAGTGGCGGTAAGAACGTCGACGACCTCATCGTCCACAAGGACACGGACACGGTCCTCAACTACTACCAGAACCCCGGCAATAACACCTCGGTCGGCACTATCAACACCCCCATCCAGCTGACCAAGCCCGCCTGCGATCCGACAATCGCCACCTGCAAGGAGTACAACGCCACCGACTGGTCCGGCGTGCTCCGGATCGCCGCCAGCGGCGACCCCAACAGCACCAACCTGGACACGAGCAAGAACTTCCAGAACCGCACCGGTCTGTTTACCACCGAGACCAACGGCACTGACGCCGCGCTCTGGTTCTACCCCACCATCAGCAACGGCATCTTCGGCTCCCCGGTCGAGCTCGCCAGCACCGGCTGGCAGGGCTGGGACCTGATCTCACCTGGTGACTGGGCCGGCCTGGGCCACCCTGGACTGTGGGCACGCAACCAGAGCACAGGCGAACTGCGCGCCTACACGTTCACCGCCAAGACAGTCACCGTCGCCGACGAATTCGGAAGTTCGCCCTCCTCCTACGCCACCATCACCGGGATCAACCCGCCAACTACGATCGGCAGGGATGTCACCAGCAAGAACTGGCCCGTCATCGGCTCGGACGGTGACCTCACCGGAAGCGGTTCTCCCACCCTCTGGGGTATCACCCCGAACGGCGTCATCCAGATCTGGACCGGCCAGTTGACGTCCGTCGCAGGGACCCCCTCCTACACCTGGAACCCCGGCCCCGCCAGCGTCCTGAGCATCTACTCCGACAATGGCCCGATCGCCTTCGCCGCCCAGACCGGCAAGTGCATGGATGTCAGCGGCGCGCGCTCCGCCCCGGGCACGGCCGTCCAACTCTGGGACTGCAACGCCAGCAACGCGCAGTGGACGTTCAAGCCTGACGGCACCCTGCGCATCCTCGGCGGCTGCCTGGACGCCACCCAGAACGGAACCGCCAACGGAACCCCGCTCGAAATCTGGACCTGTGGCAACGGATCCCCGAACCAGATCTTCCAGCCCCGGGCCGACGGCACCCTGTTCAACCCCGTCTCCGGCCGCTGCGTCGACGTCCCCGGTGGCACGACGACCAACGGCGCTCGGCTCGAACTATGGGACTGCAACCCCATCGGCACCCCTCCCAGTGGTGCCCAGAAGTGGGTACTGCCCGCACGGAACAGCTGAGGTCGTTCAGGCAGGGGATCCCGAGAGCCGTGGTCCCCTGAGGAAATGAGTCGATTGAATGCGGCGGCTCCACCGGATCGAGTCCGATGGAGCCGCCGCTGCTTTTCCAGCGGACAGATCGGCCCGGTCGGCACGACTGCCAGACCCGGCAACCTTGCGTTGACCTCGGCAGGGGGTGCGGCTATGGGCTCGCGCAGGAAGTCGGTGGGGGCGACTTTCTGCGCGTGCTGTGCAATCGGTGTGGCGTCGCTGGATCGTGGAGTGCGCCGAATGTCGGCTCGGTGGGCGGTGCCAGCCCTCGTGGTCTTGCCTTCCTGCGGGGTCGCACCTCCGTGGACGAAGGGCGGCCCGGCTGGGCGGGCTCGGGGGCGGACGGTCAGATGTGTCCGTCGATGGTGGTGGTGGCGTCGGTCCAGTGGGCTGCTTCGAGGACGGCGGAGGCGGCCTGGGCTGGTGTCAGGTCGGTGGTGTCGACGGTGATGTCGGAGATCCCGGCCGCTTCCAGGACGAGGTGGAGTTCCTCGGCCCGCCGCAGGTGCCAGGGCAGGGAGGCCGTGTCGTGATCGGTCTCGTGCCGTGTCCGCAGTCGGGTGTGGACGGTGGCGAGGTCTGCGGTCAGGCGGCACACCCTCAGCGGCATGCCCAGGGCGTCCTGGTAGGCGTTCCGTTCGGCGGTGTTCTCGGCGACGCCGGCCAGCACGAGGCGCTGGGCGCCCGCCGCGCGGTAGTTGCCGGCCACCGCCCGCAGGTTGGCGAGCAGGAGACGGTGCTGGAACGGGTCTCCGTCGGGGGCGGGCCACGCCTGGCAGAGCCGGTCGAGGTCGATGACCGCGTGCGGCACGCCCCTGTCGGCCAGTAGGTCACCGAGCAGATCGGCGGTGGCGGTCTTGCCCACACCGACCGTGCCCGTCAGGAGCAGTGCTTCCTGTCGGGCGGAGCGGGTGGGGAGGTTGTGGTCGTGGGTCATGCGGTTTCCAAGCGGTGCGGGCCCGTTCGGGGGCGTGGTCAGTGGGCGGGCTCGGACATCGTTGAGCTGGAAGTCCGTGCACCACACCCTGCCAACGTTCGCCCGATTCGACCACGAATTATGTGCTCCGCCCGGTCATGCCGTGATCGGCTTCGGCCGGGACGGTGACGGCGGGGGAGCGCAGGAAGTCGGTGGGGTCGACTTCTTGTGGGTGGCGGCTTGGGTGCGGCAGTGGGTGAGGGCGGGTTTGATGCGGGAGTCGGGGGTGGGGGTGGTGGTGAGGAGTTCGCCGGTGTCGGCCTTGGCGGGCCAGGGGCGTGGAACCGGCGCGGGAGACGAGTATGGCGAAGTTCCTCAGGGGGCGGATGAGGGAGCGCGAGGGTAGTGCGCGCTCACGCTGTGCGTGCGAATGATTGCTTTCTGGTGTTAGTCGGTGGGGCCGCAGAGGTACGGTGACGCCAGATCGGCGTGTGGGTGTGCGGTGCACAACTGGGGGCAGTGATGACGCAGCGGAAGGCCAGGGCGGCGACGGCGAGCTCCGCGGTCATGTTCGGCGAGGAGGTCCGCTTCGCCCGCGATGCGGCGGGCTACCGGCAGGAGGACGTGGGCAAGCTCCTGCACTGCGACCGGACGGTGATCTCGCGGACCGAGGGTGGGAAGCGCAAACCTTCGCCTGAGGAGGTCGAGGAGCTCGATCGGCTGTACGGCACGGGCGACTTGCTGAAGCGGCTGTACGGGCGGGTCGACTGGACGGCTCAGGTCGAGCATCCGGATTGGTTCCAAGGTCACGTCGACATGGAAGCCGAAGCTGTGGCCGCGAGGATCTTCCAGCTGGCGGTGATCCACGGGCTGTTGCAGTGCCGCGTGTATGCGGAGGCTGTGTTTGCCATTAGCGACGCAGCCGGAAAGCCCAAGGTGATCGAGGAGCGGACAGCGGCTCGATTGGCGAGGCAGAAGCGGTTCCTTGGCCCGGATGGGCCACTTCTTCAGGTGATCCTGGATGAGAGTGCGATTCGAACTGTTTTTGGTGGACCAGGGGTCATGCGACGCCAGATGCAACATTTGCTGGCTGTTGCGCGACTCCCCAACGTGGTCATCCAAGTCGCGCCATTCGAGTGTCGACAGGCCATCATCGACAAGTCCATGGTGATGTTGGAGATGCCTGACGGTCGGACCTGCGTGTACTCCGAGAGCCTAGATCGCGGGCATAGCAGTGATGATCCGGCGATCGTGGCGGCGCATCGTCGTAGCTATGATCTGGCTCACGGGGCGGCATTGCCGGTGGCCGACTCGCTCGCGCTGATCGCGGATGCGCTGAAAGGGTTCAAGGATGACGAGGACCGAGCTCGATACGACTGTCTGGCGCAAGAGCAGCTACAGCGGAGGCAACGGGGGCGACTGCATCGAGGTGGCCCCCGGGTTCCCCGGCCTCGTCCCCGTGCGTGACTCCAAGGACCCGCACGGGCCGGCCCTCGTTTTCCCTGCCGCTGCGTGGGAAGCCTTCGTGATGGCCGTCCGTGAGGGCGACTTTCCCATGTAGGACCTTGGGGGCAGGCTGTGTTGACGTGGCGGAAGAGCAGCTACAGCGGAACCAACGGGGGCGACTGCATCGAGGTGGCAACCGGGGGCGCCGGTGGTGTGCCGGTCCGTGACTCCAAGGACCCGCAGGGGCCGGTTCTTGTGTTTTCGGCCCCTGCTTGGGCTTCCTTCCTCTCCGGGCTTCAGGCTGGTGACTTCTCGGAGCTGTAGCTCCGTCACTTCCTTGTGTTGGTGCGGCGGGTGGGCTCTGCCGTCGTCGGGTCCTCCGGCCAGGGGTGGCGGGGGTAGCGGCCCCTCAGGTCTGCGCGGACGGCGTGGTAGCCGGTTTGCCAGAAGGACGCCAGGTCTCCTGTGACTGCTGCAGGGCGGCCTGCTGGGGAGAGCAGGTGGATGGTCAGCGGGACGCGGCCTCCTGCCAGGGCGGGTGTCGCCGTCCAGCCGAAGAGTTCTTGCAACTTGACGGCCAGTACTGGGCGTTCGTCGCTGTAGTCGACTCGGATCTTGGAGCCGGACGGCACCGTGATCCGCTCGGGGGCGAGCTCGTCCAGGCGGCCTGCCTCCCCGGTGGCCCACGGGAGTAGGCGCTGGAGGGCAGACGTCGTATCGATCCTCGCGAGGTCGGATCGGCGGCGGGCGCGGGAGAGTTCGGGTTCCAGCCACTCTTCGGCGCGTTCCAGGAGCGAGGCATCGGAGACGTCGGGCCAGGGTGCGCCGATCGCCGTGTGCAGGAAGGCCAGGCGTTCGCGTAGGCCGGGGGACGGAAAGGTCAGGAGCGCGCTGACGCCCTCTCGGGTCAGGCCTTCCAGGACGGCGGCGCGGACCAGCAGCGGGTCGGGGCGGTCCAAAGGGGACGCGGAAAGCTCGATCGCGCCCAGGGAATCGAGCCGGCGGGAGACTACCTCGCTTCGTCGGGTGTCCCAGTGGACTTCCTCAGCGGTCGTGAGCAGTGGCGCTCCCGCGAGGCGGGCGGTGTCCTCGTCGAGCGCTGCGGCGTGCAGGATGCGCGCCGAGTGTGAGCCCGCTGGGCGGTCGGCGACCGCCACGGCCAGCCAGGGCAGCGCGCCCAGCGTCGTGCCGGGGGCCAGCTCGGCGGCCGTTCCGGAGGCCATCAGGTAGGGGCTGCGCTCGCCGGGTGCCAGCTTCTCCACCCGCGCGCGGGCGATCCGCTCGGGGAAGGCGAGAGCCACGACCAGGCCTACGGCGGTCGTGTCGGGAAGCCGAGTGGCGGGCTCGTCGCCCGCAGCGCGCTCCAAGCGGCGGACTTCGTCGCGCCAGCGGCCGGCGTAGGGGTCCTTGGAAGAGCGGACCGTCCGCCATACCGCCCCCAGGTCGTCGCCCAGTGCCCGCGGAGGCTCCTCGGAGAGCAGCGCGACCACCTCGGCCGCACGCTTCGCACCGACGGCGGGAGCCCCGTCGACCAGCGCGCGCCCCAACCGGGGGTGCAACCCCGTCCGGGCCAGCCGGACGCCGCGCGTCGTCGCCCGGCCGTCCACGTCCACGGCGCCCAATGCCTGGAGCGTCTGCCGGGCGGCGGCCATCGCGCCCGCCGGGGGCCGGTCGGGCAGCGCGAGGCCCGTGGCGTCCGGGTCGCCCCAGCAGGCGGCTTGCAGGGCGAACGGGGTGAGGTCGGCGAGCGCGATCTCGGGTGTCGGGAAGCGGGCAGCGAGCGCGTCCTCGGCCTCCGCCCAACACCGGTAGACGGTGCCCGGAGCCTCGCGCCCCGCGCGGCCCGCGCGCTGGCGGGCGGCGGCGAGCGAGGCGCGGACGGTGACGAGGGCGGCCAGGCCGCGGGCGTGGTCGGTGCGCGGTTCGCGGGCGAGTCCGGCGTCAACGACAACGCGGACGCCCGGGACGGTGAGCGAGGACTCGGCGACGGCGGTGGCCAGGACGACCCGACGGCGTTCCCCAACCGAGAGCGCGGCGTCCTGGACGGCCTGCGGCGCGCGGCCGTGCAGTTGCAGGACATCCTCGGACAAGCCGCCCAACTGCCCCGCCACCCGCGCGATCTCGCCGACGCCGGGCAGGAAGCAGAGCACGTCCCCCTCCTGCTCGCTCAGCGCCCGCCGAACCACCGCCGCGACGTGGTCGAGCAGCGCCGGGTCGACCCGCGTGCCGTGCGCCGGCCGGACGGCGCGCGGCGGCGGTGCCCACACGACGTCGACCGGGTGCGAGACGCCGTGTGCCTCCACCACCGGTGCGCCGCCGAGGAGTTCGGCCCAGGCCTCGGTGTCCGAGGTGGCCGAGGCGCAGACCAGCCGCAACTCCGGCCGCAGCGCCGCCCGGACGTCGAGCAGGAATGCGAGCGCGGTGTCGGCGTCCAGGTGCCGCTCGTGGCACTCGTCCAGGACGACCACGTCCACCCCGGGCAGCTCCTGGTCGCGCTGAAGCCGTTGCAGCAGCACGCCGGTGGTGACGACCTCCACGACCGTCGAGGGCCCGACGCGACGCTCCCCGCGTACGGTGTAGCCGACTTCGCGGCCCACGGACGAGCCGAGCAGCCAGGCCATCCGCCGCGCGGCGGCCCGCACCGCGAGCCGCCGCGGCTCGGCGACGAGCACGCGTCGAGAAGGACCGGAACCGAGCAGCCCCGCCAGCGCCAGCGGCACCAGCGTCGTCTTGCCGGTGCCGGGCGGCGCCGTGAGGACGGCGGTGCCGTGCCCGTCCAGCGCGCGGTGGAGGGCGGGCAGGGCGGTGCGGACCGGGAGTTCCCGCCACGAAGGATGCAAAGTCAGCCCCGCTCGGCCACGAAGATCGCGGTGCCGGGGATCAGCCGCCCGCGTAGCGGGGACCAGCCGCCCCACTCCTGCTCCAGGCCGGCCGGCCACTCCGGCTCGACCAGGTCGAGCAACCGGAAGCCGGCGCCGACGAGTTCGCGGACCCGGTCGCCGGTCGTGCGGTGGTGCTCGACGTAGCTGGCGCGCCCCTGCTCGTCCTCCTCGACGTACGGGGTGCGGTCGAAGTAGGAGGCGGTCGCGGTGAGGCCCTCGACGCCCGGCTCGTCGGGGAAGGCCCAGCGGATCGGGTGGGTCACCGAGAACACCCAGCGCCCGCCGGGCCGCAGCACCCGGTGCACCTCGCGCATCAGGCGCGCGGTGTCGGCGCTGAACGGCACGGCGCCGTAGGCGGAGCAGACGATGTCGAAGGAGCCGTCGGCGAAGGGCAGCACGGCGGCGTCGGCCTGGACGACCGGGACGGGCGCGTCGCCGCGGCCGAGGTCGATCCGGCGGGAGTGCTGGAGCTGGCGGAAGGAGATGTCCAGGGCGACCGGCCGCGCGCCCCGGCCGGCGAGCCAGCGCGAGCACTGGGCGGCGCCGGCGCCGAGCTCCAGGACGTCCTTTCCGGCCACCTCGCCGAGCAGCCGGGCGTCGGCCTCGTCCAGGCCTTCCGGGCACCAGGTGAAGCGGTCGTCGCCGAGGAACTCGCCGTGCTCGTCCTGGTACTCGTCCGCGTTGCGGTCCCACCAGTGCCGGCTGGCGCGGCTGCTCTCACCGGCTCCGGCCTGGCGCCTTACCGCGTCGTCGCCGTCGTCGTCAAGATCGTTGAGCTCGGACTGGGGGGTGGTGGCCACGGTGATAATGCCCATCGCGTAGGGTGTGGTGTGCGGAAGCGCCGCTGCCGCGAGCCGGCCCGAGAGGGCTCGGATCCAGGCGGTGGCATCCGGGGAGTAGGGCCCCTGCGGGCGCCGCCGTCAGGCGCGCAATCGGAGGATATGGCCTGATCCGTACCAGGCTCCACCGTCTTGCCGCTCTTGGCGTTGACCGTGCCTGGCCGTCCCCGTATGCTACAAGTTGCGCTGCGGGCCTGCGCGCCTCGGACGGAGCAGGTCGCGCTCGCATCTGTCGAAGACCCCACGGTCGCAAGACGGACGCCGGTTCTCGTTGTCTACGGGAAGGCCGGTGCGCCGTGTTCTTGGCTGTCCGGCTTTCGGTGGGAGCGATACGGGCCCTCCGCGTGGCATTACCTACGACTTTCATGTCCGTACCGGAGCCCTTTTCCTAATGACGAGCCCCACCGACTCCTCCCTCAGCACCACCCCGCAGGTCGCGGTCAACGACATCGGCGACGCGGAGGCCTTCCTCGCCGCCATCGACGAGACCATCAAGTACTTCAACGATGGCGACATCGTCGAGGGCGTCATCGTGAAGGTCGACCGTGACGAGGTCCTCCTCGACATCGGTTACAAGACCGAGGGCGTCATCCCGTCCCGCGAGCTCTCGATCAAGCACGACGTTGACCCGCACGAGGTCGTCGCCGTCGGTGACAACATCGAGGCCCTGGTTCTCCAGAAGGAGGACAAGGAGGGTCGTCTCATCCTGTCCAAGAAGCGCGCTCAGTACGAGCGTGCCTGGGGCACGATCGAGAAGATCAAGGAAGAGGACGGCATCGTCACCGGTACCGTCATCGAGGTCGTCAAGGGTGGTCTCATCCTCGACATCGGCCTCCGCGGCTTCCTCCCGGCCTCGCTCGTCGAGATGCGCCGCGTCCGCGACCTCCAGCCCTACGTGGGCAAGGAGCTCGAGGCCAAGATCATCGAGCTGGACAAGAACCGCAACAACGTGGTCCTGTCCCGCCGTGCCTGGCTGGAGCAGACCCAGAGCGAGGTCCGCCAGACCTTCCTCACCACCCTCCAGAAGGGTCAGGTGCGCTCCGGCGTCGTCTCCTCGATCGTCAACTTCGGTGCCTTCGTGGACCTGGGTGGCGTCGACGGCCTCGTGCACGTCTCCGAGCTGTCCTGGAAGCACATCGACCACCCGTCCGAGGTCGTCGAGGTCGGCCAGGAGGTCACCGTCGAGGTTCTCGACGTTGACATGGACCGCGAGCGCGTCTCCCTGTCGCTGAAGGCGACCCAGGAGGACCCGTGGCAGCAGTTCGCCCGCACGCACCAGATCGGCCAGGTCGTCCCCGGCAAGGTCACCAAGCTGGTTCCGTTCGGTGCGTTCGTCCGCGTGGACGAGGGCATCGAGGGTCTGGTCCACATCTCCGAGCTGGCCGAGCGCCACGTCGAGATCCCGGAGCAGGTCGTCCAGGTCGGCGACGAGATTTTCGTCAAGGTCATCGACATCGACCTCGAGCGTCGTCGCATCAGCCTGTCGCTCAAGCAGGCCAACGAGGCCCTGGGTGCCAACCCGGCCGAGGTCGAGTTCGACCCGACCCTGTACGGCATGGCCGCCTCGTACGACGACCAGGGCAACTACATCTACCCGGAGGGCTTCGACCCCGAGGCGAACGACTGGCTGCCCGGCTTCGAGAAGCAGCGTGAGGAGTGGGAGCGCCAGTACGCCGAGGCGCAGGCCCGCTTCGAGCAGCACCAGGCCCAGGTCATCAAGAGCCGCGAGGCCGACGCCGAGGCCGCTGCCGAGGGTGGCGACGCGGTTGCCGCCGCCGCCGGTGGCTCCTACTCGTCCAGCAGCGACGAGGGCTCGGGCGCCCTGGCCTCCGACGAGGCCCTGGCCGCCCTGCGCGAGAAGCTGGCCGGCGGCCAGAGCTGAGGCTCTCGCTTCCCGCTAGCGACTAGCTAGGGGAGGGGCCCCACCCGGATTCCGATCCGGGTGGGGCCCCTTTCGTTTTCCGATTTGACTTATGTGGTGTTTATGTGCAGGAAAGTGTGAGATGAGGCTCATCGCCCTTCTCTAGGCCGGAGTTCGGGTTCCACCTACATTGAGTGGAACTGCCCGAAAGGCTCCTTCATGCACAAGCCTTCCGCCGCTGCCGCCGACCTCCGGGTCCGCGGGCGGCTCGCCGCCCTCGGGCGGTTCTGCTTCCGGCACCGGCGCTGGGTCCTCGGCTTCTGGGCCGTCGTCCTGGTCGTCGGTGTCGTGATCGGGGGCCGGGTCTTCGAGGGGTCGGTGGCCGGGGCCTCCTCGGCCAGCTCCGAGGCCGACCGGGGCGGTGCGGTCGCCACCGCGGCCGATCCGGCCCGGGGAGTCGTCACCGCCGTCGTCGACGGGAGGCCGGTGGACGACGGGGCGGTACGGGCGGCCGTCGCCACGGCCACCCGGGAGATCGCCGCCCTGCCCGGCGTCGCGTCCGCGAACGACGCGTACGGGCCGGGGCCGGCCGCCGCCGCGCTGCGGTCCGCCGACGGGAACGCGAGTCTGGTGACCGTCCGGATGGCCGACACGAGCACGGCCGCCCAGGCCGACGCCGTCACCCAGCGGCTGGCCGCGCTGAACGGCACCGGCGGCGCGCACGTCACGGTGGGTGGCGACCTCGTGCTCCAGCAGGAGGTCAAGAAGCAGACCGAGCAGGACACCCGCTTCGGCGAGATCGTGACCCTGCCGCTCACCCTGGTCGTCATGGTGCTGGTCTTCGGCGGGCTCGCCGCGGCCAGCCTGCCGGTGATCGGCGCGGTCGCCTCGGTGGGCGGGGCACTGCTGGCGATGTTCGGCTTCAGCCGGATCATGGACATCGACACCAGCGTGCTGCCGATCGCCACCGTGCTCGGGCTCGGGCTGTCGATCGACTACGCGCTGCTCATGGTGAACCGTTTCCGTGAGGAACGCGGGCACGGCGCCGGCATCGCCGCCGCCGTCGAGCGCACCGCCGCGACCGCCGGGCGCACCGTCGCGTTCTCCGGGCTGACCGTCGCCGTCGCGCTCTCCGGTCTCTTCGTCTTCACCAGTCCGGTGCTCGGGGCCGTCGCCGCCGCCGGCGTGAGCGTGGTCGTGATCGCCGTCGCCGCGGCGCTCACCCTGATCCCCGCGCTGCTCGGCTTCGCCGGCTCGCGGATCAAGGCGCCCGCCGCGCCGGTGCCCGACGAGGGCTTCTTCAGCCGGACCGTCCGCCGGGTCCGCAAACGGGCGGTGCCCGTCGCACTCGCCTGTACCGCGCTGCTGATGGCGGCCGGGGCGCCGTTCCTGCACGCGGAGATGCGCAACTCCGGGGCGGCCGTGCTGCCCGCCTCCTCGGCCGGGCGGCAGGTCGCGGACGCGATCGACCAGCGCTTCCCGCAGGTCGCGGCCGCGCCGATCACGGTGGTGGTCGAGGGCGGGGCGCCGGTCGCGCAGGCGTACGCGGACGAGGTCGTCGCCAAGCTGCCCGGGGTGAGCGGGGTGCGGGCGGTCACGCCGGTGAGCGACTCCGTCTCGACGATCGACGTGCTCGTCCACGGGGACCCGCAGGGCGGGACGGCCAAGCAGGTCGTCGACGAGCTGCGGGCCGACCGCGGCGGGCTGAAGACCTACGTGACCGGCGGCGCCGCCTCGGTGGTCGACTTCTCGAACGAGCTGACCTCGCGCGGGCCCTGGGCACTCGGGCTGGTCGCGCTCGGGACGCTGGTGCTGCTGTTCCTGATGACCGGCTCGGTGGTGATGCCGGTCAAGGCGCTGCTGATGAACCTGTTGTCGCTGGGCGCCTCGCTCGGCGCGCTCACGCTGATCTTCCAGGACGGGTACTTCAGCGGGCTGCTCGGGTTCAGTCCGACCGGCGGGCTGGAGACCTTCATCCCGGTGCTGGTCTTCGCGTTCGCGTTCGGGCTGTCCATGGACTACGAGGTGTTCCTGCTCGCCCGCATCAAGGAACTGCACTCGCGCGGCTACAGCTGTGCGAAGGCCGTGGAGCTGGGCGTGCAGCGCAGCGGGCGGATCATCACCTCGGCGGCGCTGCTGATGGTGATCGTCTTCGCCGGGTTCGCGCTCGGGGACATGCTCATGGTCAAGCAGATGGGCATCGCCCTGGCGGTCGCCGTCGCGGTGGACGCCACGCTGGTGCGCTGTCTGCTGGTGCCGGCCGCGATGAGCCTGTTCGGCGAGTTCAACTGGTGGGCGCCGGCGCCGCTGCGGCGGCTGCACCGGCGCTTCGGGCTGAGCGAGCACGTCGAGCTGCCGCCGATCGCACCGGCGGTGATCCCGGCGCAGCGTCCCGAGCTCGTGGGCACGGGGACGGGCTCGGCGCCGGCGGCTCAGTGACGGGCCCGGCACGGCCGGCCCGATGACCGGATGAGGGCCGGAGGCCTGGTGACGGGCCCAGCGCCGGCGACTCGGTGACGGGCCCGGTACGGCCCGGCCCGGTGACGGGCTCAGCGCAGTCGGCTCAGCAGGGCGACGCTCGCGCGCAGGGTCTGCCGCTCCTCGGGGGTGAGGCGGGTCTCGATGGCGGCGGCGATCTGCGCCTCGCGGCGGGCGCGCTGTTCGAGGAGGGCGTCGTGGCCGGCCCCGGTGGCGGTGACGAGCAGCTTGCGGCCGTCGGTGGGGTGCGGGCCCTGGGTGACCAGGCCGGCCTCGGTGAGCAGGGCGACGGTGCGGGCCATCGACTGGTGGCGCACGCGCTGGCGCTCGGCGAGCTCGGCGACGGTGTAGGCGCGTTCGTCGCGGACGAGGAGGCCGAGGACGGCGGCCTGGTTCTGGGGCAGCTCGTCGTTGTCGCGCAGGGAGCGGACCAGGCCGCCGAGGGCGGCGCGCAGGTCGGCGGCGAGTTCGAGGGTCTCGGGGGCCGGACTGTTCATGGCAGAAGCCTACCGGGAATCTGTGCAGCAAAACTGTGTAGGCATGCTGCGCAGTTTCGCTGTATTGTTTTTCCCATGCGAATCACCAAGTTCGGACACGCCTGCGTACGCCTGGAGCACGACGGCACCACCGTCGTCATCGACCCCGGGATGTTCACCGACCCCGCCGCCCTCGCCGGGGCCGACGCCGTCCTGATCACCCACGAGCACATGGACCACTTCGAGGAGTCCCGGCTGCGCGCCGCGCTGGAGGCCGACCCGGCCCTGCGGGTGTGGACCAACGACGCGGTGGCCGCCCAGCTCGACGGCGTGGCGCAGCGCGTGAGCGCCGTCGGCGAGGGCGACGCGTTCGAGCTCGGCGGGCTGGAGGTGTCGGTGCACGGCGAGTGGCACGCGGAGATCCACCGGGACGTCCCGCTCGTGAAGAACATCGGCTTCCTGTTCGGCGGCCGCCTCTTCCACCCCGGCGACGCGCTCACCGTGCCGCCGCACGCCGTCGAGACGCTGCTGCTGCCGATCGGCGCGCCCTGGAGCAAGGCGGGCGAACTGGTCGACTACGTCCGCGAGGCTGCCCCGCGCGTGGCGGTGCCCGTGCACGACGCGGTGCTCAGCCCGATCGGGCTCGCCGTGCACTCCCGCCTGGTCGGCGAGGACGGGCCGGGCGGTGCCCGGCTGCGGGCGCTGGGCGAGGGCGAGAGCCTCGACCTCGGCTGACCGCCGGGAGGGCGGCGCCGGTAGCCTGGCGCCATGCTGAAGATCGGACTGACGGGTGGCATCGGCGCCGGCAAGAGCGAGGTGTCCCGGCTGCTCGCCGCCCACGGCGCGGTGATCGTGGACTCCGACGTGCTCGCCCGCGAGGTGGTCGCGCCCGGGACGGCCGGACTCGCCGCCGTGGTGGCCGAGTTCGGGCCCGCCGTGCTGCGGCCGGACGGTTCGCTGGACCGTCCGGCCCTCGGTGCGATCGTGTTCGCCGCCCCGGACCGGCTCCAGGCGCTGAACGCGATCGTCCACCCGCTGGTGCGGGCCCGCTCGGCCGAGCTGGAGGCCGCCGCCGCGCCGGACGCCGTCGTCGTGCACGACGTGCCGCTGCTCGCCGAGAACGGGCTCGGCCCGCTGTACGACCTGGTCGTCGTGGTCGACGCGGCGGACGACGTGCGGGTCGCGCGGCTGGTGGAGCTGCGCGGCATGACCGAGGACGAGGCCCGGGCCCGGATGGCCGCGCAGGCCACCCGCGAGGAGCGGCTCGCGATCGCGGACGTCGTGATCGACAACAGCGGCCCGCTGGAGGAACTGCCGGCCCGCGTCGCCGAGGTGTGGGCGCGGCTGCGGCCCCGCTCCTGATCAGGCCGCGCCGGCCGGCACGTCGGCGGTGAGCGGCAGGCGGGCCCGGACGGCGAAGCCGCCCTCCGGGGTGGGGCCCGCCTCCAGGGTGCCGCCGAGGTCGTCCGCGCGGGTGCGCATGCCCTCCAGGCCGTGTCCGCCGGAGGGCAGGTGCGGATCCTCGCCGCCGTCGCCGGGGGAGTTGACGACGGACAGGCGCAGCCCGTCCGCGCGGATCTCGACCGTGACGGCGACGGTGGCGGAGGGGGCGTGCTTGTGCACGTTGGTGAGCGCCTCCTGGACGATCCGGTAGGCGGCGTACTGGACGGCGGGGCTCGGCTCGGGCCCGCCGTCGGCCGGGCCGTCGACGCTCAGCCGTACGGACAGGCCGGCCCGGCGGGACTCCCCGACGAGCGCGGGCAGTCCGCCCAGGGACGGGCCCTCGTCGGAGGCGGGCGTCAGCACGCCCAGCAGTCCGCGCAGTTCGGTGAGGGCCTGCAGGCCGAGGGTGCGGATCAGCCCGAGGGTCTCCTTGACGACGGCCGGGTCGTTCGGCGCGGCGACCTGGCAGGCACCGGCGTGCAGGGTGATCAGCGAGACCCGGTTGGACACGACGTCGTGCATCTCCCGGGCGAGCCTGGCCCGTTCGGCGGCGGCGGCGCGTTCCTCGGCGTGCTGCCGGGCGGCCTCCAGGAGGCGGTTGCGGTCTTCGAGCAGGTCGACGGCGCGGGCGCGCTGGTGGGCGGTGAGGCCGAGGGCGAGCGGCACGGCGCCGTACACGAGGGGGTCCTCGATGATGTTGGCGATGTTGTTCAGCGTGCTGAGGTCGCCGAGGTCGAACGGGATGAGCAGGCGGATCTCGGCGAGGACGGCGATCACGACGAGCGCCCGGGTCCGGCCGCGCCGCGCGGCGAACCCGTAGAGCGCGACGGCGAGGGGGAGCTGGCCGCTCAGCAGGGTGAGCGCGGTGACCGTCGCCGGGGCCCGCCAGCGGAAGGCCAGGGCGAGCGCGCCGATCGCCATCAGAGTGGCGTTGACCCCGCGGGAGGACGTCGGCCCGACGTCCGGGTCGCCCGCGGCGAGCGGGACCAGGATCAGCAGGGCGAGGACGGTCGGGGCGAGCGCGACGACCGGGGCGGGCAGCCGGACCGGCAGGCTCACCAGCATGGTGGAGCGGTGGGCGGCCCGCAGGCCGGGGACCGGGCGGTGCCCGGGCTGCTGGTCGGTGGGCTGGCGCATGGGGGCATGCTTCCACACCGGGGTTCCGGTCGGCCTTGGATCACGGTCGGCCCTGGATCCGGCCGGCCCTGGATCCCGGCGGGCCCTGGATTCCGTGAGCCCCGGAAGCGACCATGGCGGGATGACCGATCATCTTCCCTCCGGGAGCCCCGCCGCGCCGGTCGAGGTCGTGCGGCTGCCGCAGTACACCCGTGCCGACCAGGACGAGATCCTCGGGCCCGGCGACGACCCCTACGGAGTGGCGCACACCGGGCTGACGTTCCTGCCCAAGGAGATCCACTTCGGCGTCCGGTCCGCCGGGGGCCGGCTCGTCGCGCACACCGGCCTGCTGCCGCTGCCCCTCACGATCGGGAGCGCGGAGGTGCCGGCCGTCGGCGTCGGGGGCGTCGCCGTCGCCGCCGACCGGCGCGGCGGCGGCCTCGCGCGCGCCGTGGTGGGGGCCGCCCTCGACCACGCCCGCACGCTCGGCCCCGCCTACGCCCTGCTGTTCTGCCGTCCGCCGCTCGTCGGCCTCTACGAGCGGCTGGGCTTCCGGGAGGTGCCCGGCGAGGTGACGGTCGAGCAGCCCGGCGGGCTGCTCGCCGTGATGCCACTGCGCACGATGTGGGCGCCGCTGCGGGCCGGCGCCGCCTGGCCGGAGGGGGCGGTGCGGCTGCGGTCGCTGCCGATGTGACGGGCCGGCACCAGGGCGGGCGGGCCGGGCGGGCCCGTCAGGCGGAGGCGGCGCGCTCGACGGAGGCGGCCCGCTCGACCGCGGCGGCGGCCAGGGCGCGGATCATCGCGTGCGGGCGGGTGCCGTCGCCGGACAGCTCCGGCTGGAACAGCGAGGCCAGGAAGAACGGGTGGTCCGTCAGCTCCAGGATGCGCACCGAGCCCGCCTCGTCCGCGCCGCTGAACCGCAGCCCGTGCTCGCGCAGCCGGTCCAGGTAGGCGGCGTTGAGCCCGTACGCGCAGTGGTAGCGCTCCAGCGTGCGGGTGGTGCCGAGGACGCGCTCGGCGAGCGTGCCGGGCGTGACGTTCACCGCGCCCTCGTGGCCGACCAGCGAGCACGCGAGCGGCTCGATGACCTGCTCGTCCCGGTCCGGGTCCTGCTCGGCGTGGACGGCGTCGCCGATGCCGCAGACGTCGCGGGCGAACTCCAGCACCGCGTGCTGGAAGCCGGCGCAGGTGCCGAGGAACGGGATGCCGAGCTCGCGGGCGGTCCGGACGGCGGCCAGGGCGCCGTCCTCGCTGCGGTAGGGGCTGCCGGGGAGCAGCCAGATCGCGTCGAAGCCGTCGAGTGCGCCGGGTGCCCCGGCGTCCTCGGTGGGGATCCAGTAGGCGTCCAGGTCGAGCTGGTCGCGGGTGGCGAGGGCGTCGAGCAGGCCGGGGATGCGGGCGTGCGAGCGGACGGCGGGGGAGCGGTCGCCGACCAGGGCGATGCGCGGGGTCTGGTAGGTCATGCGGCTATCCTGGCCCGGCACCCGAGATCACCGCCAACGATGATTTCTTACCCCTCGATCAGATCGGCTGATGAGACTGTGGATCCGCAGCAGCTGCGCACCTTCGTCACCGTCGTCCGCCTCGGCTCGTTCTCCGAGGCGGCGCGCGAGCTCGGGTACACGCAGTCCGCCGTCTCGCAGCAGATCGCCGCGCTGGAGGCGGACCTCGGGGCGCCGCTGCTCGTCCGCCGCCCGGTCGGCCCGACCGAGGCGGGCGTGCGGCTGCTGGAGCACGCCGCGCCGCTGCTCGTGCGGCTGGAGGCGGCGCGCGCCGACGTCGCGCGCCTGGTCGGTGCCGCGAGTGCCCGGCTGGTGCTCGGTGCCACCCCCCTGGCGCTCGGCACCGCGGTCGGGCGTGCGCTCGGCGAGGTGCGCCGGACGTATCCGCGCGCGGAGGTGGACGTCCGGGTGCTCGCCCAGGACGTGCTGCCCGCGCTGGTCGCCACCGGGGACGTCGACCTCGCCCTCGTCGACGGGCTCGCCGCGCCCAGCGACCCGCTGCCGCTGCCCGACGTCGGCCCGCTCGGCACCGTCGCCGTCGCCGAGCAGCCGGTCGTCGTGGCGCTCCCCGCCGGGCACCCGCTGGCCGGCCGGCCCGGGGTCGCCCTCGCCGACCTGTCCGCCGCCCGCTGGCTCGACGCCCCCGACCTCACCCCGCCGCCCGCCCGCCTGCGCGCGGCCACCGGCACCGACGGCTTCCGCCCCGCCACCCGCTACCGCGGTACGGACGTGCACGCCCTGCTCGCGCTCGTGGCCACCGGCCACGGCCTGGCCCTGCTGCCGCCGTCCGCCCTGGCCGCCGCCCCCGGCGTCGTCGGGGTGCCGGTCACGCTGCCGCGCCTGGTGCACCGCACCGAACTCGTGCACGGCAGCCTCCCGGAGGGCCCGGCGGCCCTGCTGGCCCGGGAGTTGACGCACCGGCAAACTCTTACCAAGTAGTTCACGTCCCGGGGCTGACGGTGTTCGTGGTGGCGCTGCTGTCATGGGCACAGTCGCCCGGCATTCGGCCGGGCCGGCCCAGGAGAGAGCCTCCATGATGCTTCGTCAGCGCCTGACCGTGGTCGCCGCGGCCACCGCCCTCGCCGCCGCCGGGATCGCCGCCGGAACCGGGACCGCGCAGGCCGCTTCGCACCCGTCCGCCCACAAGTCCGGTGCCCGTGCGGCCGGTTGTTCGCGCGCGTACCTGCCGCTGCCCGACCCGTCCTGCACGCCGGGCGCGTACAACCCGGCCGTCACCCAGGCGACCATCCAGAAGACGATCTGCGTCTCCGGCTGGACCGCCACCGTGCGCCCGCCGGCGAGCTACACCAACGCCCTGAAGGTGCAGCAGATCGCGCAGTACGGCTACTCGGACACCAACCCGGCCGACTACGAGGAGGACCACTTCGTCCCCCTGGAGCTCGGCGGCGCCCCGCGCGACCCGCGGAACCTGTGGCCCGAGCCGCGGTACGGCAACGAGCCCGCGCAGAGCAAGGACACCGTCGAGAACCGGCTGAAGAAGGCGGTGTGCGGCGGGCAGGTCACGCTCGACGCCGCGCGCAGAGCGATCGCCTCCGACTGGACGACCGCGCTGAGCCGCCTCGGCCTCTGACGGCCGGCGGCGCGTGGTGACGGGCCGGCCCGTCCGGTCCCCTGTGCCGGACGGGCCGACCCGTCGTGCCCCGGTATCGCGACCGGGGCGGTCTGTGCGGGCTGCTCAGCAGCCCGGGAGGGCCTCGCAGGGCGGGGCCGCACCGGTGACGCCGGCCGGGCGGGTGGTGCGCAACCGACGGCTCCTCACGTGTCCGGTGTGCCGGATCGGGGTCGGGTGCCCGGTGGCTCCCGGCGCCTGGTGGGCACGCGGCATGGCTGGTCCTTCCCCCGTACGTCCGGGGGCACGACACCGTTTCCGACCTGGGCTTGAGGGGTACTCAGCCCTGCGCGGCATCGACAGCGGTCGAAACTTAGTGCTATCCGGCCATCCCTTGCAAAGTGGAAAACCGGCTGGTAGCCCGGGGTGCCGGACAGTTGCAGCCGCCCGGTGGCGAAGGTGTGCGTGCCCGCGGAAGAAGCGATGGCGGGCCGGAGGTGGGAGCCGCCCTCCGGCGGCCCCGCACGGCCGGTCGGCCCTTCTGCCGCCTGGTGAACGGCCGTTGCGGGGAGGCGGGGCGGGGTCGGGGACGTCAAGGGTTTCCCCGGCGAGGTTCGTGTGGGGACCAGCTGCCCCTACGCCCGGGTGCCCGGGACGCCGAGCTGGGCGGCGAGCCAGGGCAGGGCCTGGACGAAGGTCGCGGCGCCGGTCTGCCAGGTGTGCTTGCCGGAGCCGACGGCCGTCGTCGTGCGGATGCCGTCCTTCTTCGCCGCGTCGTTCAGCACCTTGGCCGACTCGATCTGGCCGTGCTCCTCGTCGCCCTGGCCGAAGTAGCCGGACACGCCCTGGTACTTGGGGTGGTGGGCGAGGACGGTCACCGGGTCGTGCGCGGACCACGCGGCGGCGTCACCGCCGTAGAGCTCCTGGACGGTGTGGTCCTTGTCGCCGATGTACGGGCCCTTGTCGCCCGAGAAGTCGCCGAAGTGGGTGAAGACCGTGGGGTGTTCGACGGTGAGGTCGAAGGCGCAGGTGCCGCCCATCGACCAGCCGGCCACGCCCCACTTGTGCGGGTCGGTGGCGGCGTTGAAGGTCTTCTGGACGAACGGCGGGACGTCCTTGACCAGGTGGCTCTCGGAGTTGCCGTGCGGGCCGTCCACGCACTCGGTGTCCACCCGGAAGCCGCCGGTCGCGTCGACGAAGACGAGGATCGGCGCGAAGCCGTTGTGCTTGGCGGCGAACGCGTCCGCCGTCTTCACCGCGTCGCCGGAGCGGATCCAGTTGTCCGGCGCGGAGAACTCGCCGCCGATCATCTCCAGGACCGGCAGCTTGGGCCGGCTCTGGCTGCGGAACCATGCGGGCGGCAGGTAGACCAGCTCCTGGCGGTGCGCGAAGCCGCTGGCGGTGTCCGGGATGTCGACCTGGACGATGCGGCCGGTCTTCGTCTTCCCGTGCATCGAGCCGAGCTGGGCGAGCGTGATCTGGTCCGGCAGTGGGTCGCCGCTCAGCTCGCCGACCGCGTCGCCGATGGTCGGGTAGTAGCCGGTGGCCACGTTGAGGCTGTTGGCCGCCGCGAACAGCGCGAGGACGGCGGCGAGCGGCGCCAGCGCCCGCCGCCACCAGCGGGCGCCGCGCCAGCCGAACCCGAGCACGCTGAACGCCCCCACCGCCACGCCGCTCCACAGCCAGACGCCGAACGGGATCGGGTCGGTGATGCCGGACAGGGTCAGCACCCCGACCGCCGCGAGCGCGGTCAGGCCCGCCGCCGCCCCGAAGGCGATCGGACCCCACTTGACGCGCCAGGTCCGGTCCCGCCAGCCGACGGCGGTGACGAACAGGGCGACGGCGACGGCCTGTACGGTCCACGGGAACCAGCCGCCGAGCAGTGAGACGTTCATGCGGCGGAGGCTAGGACGGGGACATGAGAGGGCGCTTAAAGGCTGGTGATCGTCTGATGGTCCGCTGGGAGGTGCCTGGGAGCCCGTCAGTGCCGGGCGTCGGGCCTCAGGGCCGCCGGAACAGCGCGGTGAGCAGGAACGGCACGCCGAAGAGCGGCGAGTCCGGGGACTGCTCGGCCATCGGACGGATCTCGACCGGCTCGAAGTCCGCGAAGAGGGCGCGCAGTTCCTCGGGCGCGTAGGCGAGGCCGCCCTCCAGGCCGCCGACGCGGTACAGGTCCTCGTCGGGCCGCTCCGAGCCCATCGCCCCGGCGGCGAAGGTGCTGAGCACGAAGTGGCCGCCGGGCGCGAGGACCCGGTCGAGCAGGGCGAGGTAGCCGATCCTGCGGTGCGGCGGCAGGTGGTGGAGGCAGCCGGAGTCGAGGACGAGGTCGTACCGGGCGTGCGGGAGCTCGACGTCGAAGATGTTCCCGCAGTGGAAGCGCGGGCCGAGCCCGGAGGCCGCCGCCCGCTCCTCGGCCCACGCGACGGCGGCGGGCGAGAGGTCGACGGCGTCGACGTCGAAGCCGAGCGCGGCCAGGTGCAGGGCGTTGCGCCCCGGACCGCAGCCGAGGTCGAGCGCCCGGCCGCCGGGGGCGACGAGGCCGCGGTCGAGGTAGGAGACGAGGTGCTCGTCCGGCTTCGGCACGAAGAACGGGCGCCCGGCGCTCCGGTCGGCGTAGAAGCCGTCCCACCAGGCGGAGGCGTCGGAGGTCCAGCGGTCGGCGGCCGGGGGGAAGAGGCGGTCGAGGAGGGCGAGGACGTCTTCGGTCGTGCGGATCGTGCGGTTCATGGGGTCGAGCCTAGGCGGCCGCGAGAGTCTTTCCCAGGGCCAACTCCCCTGGTGGGAAGGGGTGTAGCGGCTCCTGGCGGTGGGCTGCGAAGGGGGGCCTCCGGCCGCACCGGCCCCGGGGTGTGCAGGTGGCGGCGCGGGCGCCAGGGGGCGGGAAGGGCCGTTTCCGGGCGGGGCTGGGAGGTGCCAGGGAACGGCCCCGGATAACGCTTTCGCGACGGTCCCGCCGCGGCCTGCCGTCAGCCCGCGAAGCGCTCGCGCAGGGCGCGCAGGCCGGCCGTGAACACGCCGTGCACCAGGGCCGTCGACGCCTCGCGGTGCTCGCGCTCGACGTCGTACGTGGCGCTCCACTCGACGAACGCCGCGTCGGACTCGGTGACCGGCACCACCCGCAGGGTCGCCCGGTAGGCGCTCAGCTCGAAGGTGCCGTCGGCGAAGCCGTACGTGTAGCTCCGGGCCCCGTCGTCGTAGCCGAGCAGCGTCTCGCTCAGCTCCGTGTCGCCGAGCTCGAAGAGGCGGACGGCGCCGACGGCCGTGCCGCCCAGGTCGTTGCCGCGCCGGCTCGGGGGCAGGTCCGGGTGCCACGCGCCGAGGGCGTGGAAGTCCCCGATCAGCTCCCACACCTTGCCGGCCGGAGCCTCCACCACCGTGCTGACCGTCGTCCCCGCCATGGCCGTTCCCCTTCGTCGCCGGATCCCGTGCGTCCCCGACCATCTTGGCCTGCGGCGAGACGATATGAGGAACGGTCAGGGAAACTCGCGCGTTCGGGCGGACATGAACGAAGAACCGGTGACCCTGCGCCCGATCGCCGAGGCGGACCTTCCGGTCCTCCATACGATGATGAACGACCCCGACGCGCTCGGCGAGTTCCAGTGGTACGGCTGGCGGGACTTCGGGCCGATCCGCCGGCAGTTCGCCGAGGACGGCCTGCTCGCGGACCACCGCTCGGTGCTCGCGGTGGAGAGCGCCGGCGCGTTCGCGGGCTTCGTCTCCTGGCGGCAGGCGAGCCCGCGGTCGGCGTCGGCGTACTGGAACATCGGCGTGCAGCTGCGCCCGGAGGCGCGCGGCCGGGGCGTCGGCACGGAGGCCCAACGGCAGCTCGTGGCCTACCTGTTCGCGCACACCCCGGTGATGCGGCTGGAGGCGGACACCGAGGCCACCAACCTCGCCGAGCAGCGCGCCCTGGAGAAGTGCGGCTTCACCCGGGAGGGCGTCCAGCGGGCCCTGGCCTTCCGCGACGGCGCCTGGCGCGACGTCGTGCGCTACAGCATCCTGCGGACGGACCCAAGGCCCTGAGGCCCTGGGGCCCTACGGCGCTACGGCCGGCTCCGGGCCGGTGCCGGGGTCGCGGGTGAGGAGGTAGCGGGCGCCGGGGCCGGAGGCGGCGGCGCGGTCGGCCGCGTTGTAGAGCGCGCAGCGGGAGAGCGAGAGGCAGCCGCACCCGATGCAGCCGGTGAGCTTGGCCTTGAGGCGCTCCAGTTCGGCGATCTGCTCGTCGATCCGGCTCTGCCAGGACGTGGCGACCGCGTCCCACTCGGTGCCGGTGGGGACGCGGTGCTCGGGGAGGCGGTCGAGGGCGACGCGGGCCTCGTCGAGGGAGAGGCCGACGCGCTGCGCGGCGCGGACGAAGGCGACGCGGCGCAGCGTGGCGCGGTTGTACCGGCGCTGGCCGCCGGCGGTGCGGGTGGCGTGGATGAGGCCGAGGCTCTCGTAGTAGCGCAGGGCGGAGGTGGCGAGGCCGCTGCGTTCGGCGAGCTGGCCGATGGTGAGGAGGTCGTGGCGGGTGGGGCCGTGGCCGGGCGCTGCGGTCATGCGGCCCACTCTATCCATGGACTTCAAGCGGACTTCAAGCGGACTGCAAGGGGCTCCAGGGGGCTCCAGGGGGCTCCAGGGGGCTTCGGGTGGGCCGCGGGCGGGTTCGGAGGCCCGGTCAGTCGGTGCCGAACCACTCCTCCGCGAGGTCGTCGAGCGGGAGGCCGCCGATGCCGAGCCGGTCACAGAGCGCAGCGGCGCCCGGCCGCATCACCGATTCGTCGGGCACGACCGCGTCCCACTGCTCTTCCGTCTCCACCACAGGCAGCACGGCAGGACGCTAGGCGTGCGAACGGCCTTGCGGCAACCGGTTTTCCGGCCGGGCCGCGGACACCGTCGGTGATCGCTTGACTTCAAGCTGGCTTTAAGTTGCACCATCATCGTCATGACGAAGCAGATGACGCACACGACGCAGACGGCGAGCGGGACCCGGGCCGGCGCCCGCTTCGAGGACCTCCCGGCCCTCATGGCGCTGATGACCGGCGACGAGAAGCACGGCCCCGCCGCCACCTCCACGCTGGACGCGCTCTGGGTGCTCTACGACCGGATCCTGCGGGTGACCCCGGGGACGGCCGAGCACCAGGACCGCGACCGCTTCCTGCTCTCCAAGGGCCACGGTCCGATGGCGTACTACGCCGTGCTCGCCGCCAAGGGGTTCATCGACCCCGAGGTGCTGCCGAGCTTCGGCGCCTACGACTCCCCACTCGGCCACCACCCCGACCGGATGCTGGTCCCGGGCGTCGAGATCGCCTCCGGATCGCTCGGCCACGGCCTGCCGCTGGCCGTCGGCACGGCGCTCGGGCTGCGCGCCCAGGGCCTGGCCGATCCGGCGGTGTGGGTGCTGCTCGGGGACGCGGAGTTCGACGAGGGCTCCAACCACGAGGCGGTGGCCTTCGCCGGCGCCTACGGGCTGGACCGGCTGCACGCCGTGGTCATCGACAACTCCTCGGCCACGCACGGCTGGCAGGGCGGCATCGCGGCCCGGTTCGCGGCCGAGGGCTGGTCGGCGCAGACCGTCGACGGCCGCGACCACGAGGCGCTGCACGCGGCCTACACCGCCGCGCACCCGGGCCGCCCGCGGGTCGTGGTGGCCCGCGTCGAGCCCAAGGACTCCTGAGCACTGCCGAGCACTCCCAGGCACTACCGAGCACCGCCGGGCACTCCCGGCCGAGCACCACCGCCGTCACGTACAACCCGCCGATACACAAGGGGACTTCACCGATGGAAACCATGCGCGAGCGCTTCTTCGACGTCACGACCGACCTCCTCGACCAGGACCCGCGCGTCGCCCTCGTCCTCGCCGACATCAGCGCGGCCTCCTTCGCCCCGGCGGCCGGGCGCCACCCAGACCGCGTGATCAACGTCGGTATCCGCGAGCAGCTGCTGATCGGTGCGGCCGGCGGCCTGGCGCTGACCGGGATGCGCCCGATCGCCCACACCTTCGCCAGCTTCCTCGTCGAGCGGCCCTTCGAGCAGGTCAAGCTGGACCTGGTCCACCAGGGCGTCGGCGCGGTCCTGGTGAGCGCGGCCGGCTCGTACGACTGGCCGGCGGGCGGCCGCACCCACATGTCGCCCGGTGACGTCGCGCTGCTGGACACCCTGCCGGACTGGACCG
Source organism: Kitasatospora sp. NPDC057936 (assembly GCF_042887525.1). Taxonomy (NCBI): domain Bacteria; kingdom Bacillati; phylum Actinomycetota; class Actinomycetes; order Kitasatosporales; family Streptomycetaceae; genus Kitasatospora; species Kitasatospora sp. NPDC057936. The sequence continues at coordinate 73,814 of NZ_JBHVPD010000010.1, read as the reverse complement.
TCCACGTGCCGGGCCACCCGGACGAGGCCGAGACGCTGCTGCGCCACGCCGTCGCGGACGGCGACCGCAACGTGTACGTCCGCCTGTCCGCGCACCAGAACGAGGCGCCGGTGGCCGTCGAGCCGGGCCGGTTCACCGCCGTGCGCGAGGGCTCGGGCGGGGTGGTCGTCGCCGTCGGCCCGATGCTGGACGCGGTGCTGGCGGCGACCGAGGGCCTGGACGTGACCGTGCTGTACGCCGCCACCGTCCGCCCGTTCGACGCGGCCGGGCTGCGCGCGGCCCTGGGCGACCGGCCGGACGTCGTGCTGGTGGAGCCGTACCTGGCCGGGACGTCGGCGAACGAGGCGCACGCGGCGCTGGCCGACCGCCCGCACCGGGTGCTGGGTCTCGGCGTGCCGCGCGAGGAGCACCGGCACTACGGCTCGATCCCCGAGCACCTGGCGGCCTACGGCCTGGACGCGGCCTCGCTGCGGGAGCGGATCGCCACCTTCCTGTGGTAGCCGCGGCCGGTCACAGCAGGACGACGGCCACCGCGTCCGCCCCCAGCCGCACCGTCGGACCGTCCAGTGCGGCCGGCCCGAACGCGGCCACCACCTCCCGCCCTTCGCCGCCCAGCGGCAGCGCGGCCTCGCCGGACCCGAGGTTGACCGCCACCCGGTACGGCCTCCGGTGGACGACCAACCACCGTGCGGCCTCGTCGAATTCGACCCGCACCGCGCCCAGGTCCGGATCGGACAGCTCGGGCCGCTCCCGCCGCAGCCGGATCAACCGCCGGTGCCAGTCGAGCAGTTCGGCGTGCGGCCGGCGCCGCGGCTCGGTCCAGTCGAGCACCGAGCGCAACACGGTGGCCGGCTCCTGCGGGTCCGGGACGGCCTCCGCGCGCCAGCCGTGCTCGGCGAACTCCCGGCGCCGGCCGCGCCGGACGGCCTCGGCGAGGTCGGGGTCGGTGTGGTCGGTGAAGTACTGCCAGGGCGTGGCGGCGCCCCACTCCTCGCCCATGAACAGCATCGGCGTGAACGGCGAGGTGAGCACCAGCGCGGCGCCGGCGGCGAGCCGCCCGGGGGTGAGCGTGGTGGAGATCCGGTCGCCGAGCGCCCGGTTGCCGATCTGGTCGTGGGTCTGCAGGTAGCCGAGCAGCCGGTGCCCGGCGCCGGCCGGCGCGAACGGGCGCCCGTGGCGGCGCCCGCGGAAGGCGGACCAGGTGCCGTCGTGGAAGAACCCGCGGGTGAGCGTCCTGGCGACGGCGGCGAGCGGCGCCCGCGCGAAGTCGCCGTAGTAGCCCTGGGATTCGCCGGTCAGGGCGGCGTGCAGGGCGTGGTGGAAGTCGTCGCTCCACTGGGCGTCGAGACCCTGGCCGCCGGCCTCGCGCGGCGTGGTGGTGTGCGGGGTGTTGAGGTCGGACTCGGCGATCAGGAACAGCGGGCGGTTGGTGGCCGCCGCCAACTTCTCGACCTCGCCGGACAGTTCCTCCAGGAAGTGCACCGCCCGGTCGTCCGCGAGGGCGTGCACGGCGTCCAGGCGCAGCCCGTCGATGCGGTAGTCGCGCAGCCAGGAGAGCGCGCTGCCGATGAGGTACGTCCGCACGTCGTCGGAGCCGGGGCCGTCCAGATTGATCGCGGAGCCCCACGGGGTGTGGTGCCGGTCGGTGAAGTACGGGCCGAACGCCGGAAGGTGGTTGCCGGACGGGCCGAGGTGGTTGTGGACGATGTCGAGGATCACCCCGAGGCCCGCGCGGTGCGCCGCGTCGACGAAGCGCTTCAGGCCCTCGGGCCCGCCGTAGGGCTCGTGGACGGCCCACAGGGAGACGCCGTCGTAGCCCCAGCCGTGCTTGCCGGGGAACGGGCAGACGGGCATCAGCTCGACGAAGTCGACGCCCAGGCCGACGAGGTGGTCGAGGTGTTCGGCGGCGCCGTCGAAGGTGCCGCGGGCGGTGAAGGTGCCGACGTGCAGCTCGTAGACCACCGCCCCGGGCAGCGGGCGGCCGCGCCAGCCGGTGTGCGACCAGCGGAACGCGGCGTGGTCGACGGCCCGGCTCGGGCCGTCCGGGCCGTGCGGCTGCCGGGCCGAGCGCGGGTCGGGCAGGGGGCGGCCGCCGTCGAGGCGGAACGCGTAGTCGCCCTCCGGCGCCTCGCCGCCCCACCAGCCGTCCCGGTCCGGGCGGCGGTCCAACGGGTGGGGGATGCCGTCGACTTCGACCTCGACCCGGTGGGCGGCGAACGGCGCCCACACCTCGTACGGCCTCACGCCGGGCTCCTCCTCGTCAGCAGTGCCACGGGGTACGTCGCCAGCAGGTCGGCGGCCGGCACCGGTCCCGCCGGGTGCGTGCGGTGGGTCAGTTCGTCCGTCCACGGCCCGCCCGCGGGCAGGTCGAGGAAGGTGTCCCGCCAGCCGCCGGCGCGCTCCAGGCCGTACGGGAGGCGGGTGACGGCGGTGACGACGTCGTCGCCGCGGGCGAAGGCCAGCAGGTGGTCGGAGGCGAGGTCGGTGGCGGGCAGCGGCCGGTAGGGGCCGAGCGGGCGGGCGCGCCGCAGGTGCAGGGCGGTCGCGGTGAGGTGGAGCTTCTCGCGGGCGAGGTCGCCGGGGCGCGGGGTGGCGGCGTCGGTGAGCCGGACGGCGAGGGCGCCGAGGTCGACGACGCCCCGGTTGTCGGGGTCGACGAGGGTGTACAGCGGTTCCTCGCTGCCCTGGTAGAGGTCGGGGACGCCGGGCACGGTGAGGTGCAGCAGCGCGGCGGAGAGCGTGTTGGAGCGGGCGTACGGCGCGAGCGCGTGCACCCGGCCCTCGATGCGGGGGAGCAGCCCGGGGTCGTCGTACACGGCGCGGGCGCGCTCCTCCAGGGCGCGTTCGAAGGGGGCGTCGGGGGCCGTCCACGAGGTGTGCAGCTTGGCCTCGCGGGCGGCCTTGAGGAGGGCGGCGACGAGGCGGTCCGGGCCGATCGGCCAGGCGGCGACGAGGGTGTGCCACAGCAGCCAGTCGCCGTCCCGGTCGCCGCCGGGCCCGGCCGCGGCGGACCACGCGGCGGCCTCGGCGGCCCACGCCTCGGGCTGCTCGGCGAGGACGGCGAGGCGGGCGCGCGCGTCGGCGCTGCGCTTGGTGTCGTGGGTGGAGAGCGCGGTCATGCTGAGCGGCCAGGCGCCTTCCAGGTACCGGCACCAGTCGTGGAAGCCGGCGGGCTCCAGTCCGGGGCGGGCGGGTTCGCCGCCGACCTCGTTGAGGCCGGGCAGGGCGTTCCACCGGTAGAAGGCGGTGTCCTCGACGCCCTTGGCGGCGACGGCGGCGGCGGTCTGGGCGAAGCGGGCGCAGAACTCGTCCTTCTCGGGCCCGCGCCCGAGCTCGCCGAGGGCGAGGGCGGCGACGAGGGAGTCGGTGGGGTCCGCCGCGCCGTCGAGCAGCGCGCGCAGGTACCCGTCGTCGCCGGCCTCGCCGGGCCGCACGTACGGCCGGTAGACCGGGTAGCCGGTGAGGAGCCGCTCCAGCGAGGCGCGCAGCTGCCAGGGCGCGTGGTCGGCGTGCTCGGGCTCGGCGGCCCCGACCCGCACCGCGAGCCGGACCAGCCGGTCGACCTCGGCCGCGAGCTCGCCGCGCGGTGCGGTCATCTCGGCCCGGCCGCGCAGGGCCGCGGCGACCGCCGGGTGGGGGTCCGGGCGGAGCTCGGCGGGGGCGGCGGTCCCGTGCAGGAACGCCTCGTAGGCCGCGGCCAGCCGGCCCGCGCCGGCCCGGTCGGTGAGCACCCCGTCGATGCGGCGCAGCGCGTCGTACCCGGTGGTGCCGGCGCACGGCCAGTCGGCGGGCAGCCGCTCGTCCCCGGTGAGGATCTTCTCGACGACGGTGTAGGCGCCGCCGGTGGCCGCGGCGAGGCGGGCCAGGTAGCCGCGCGGGTCGGCGAGGCCGTCGGGGTGGTCGATCCGGAAGCCGTCGAGGACGCCGTCGGCGTGCAGCCGCAGCAGCACGGCGTGGGTGGCGTCGAAGACCTCGGGCTCCTCGACCCGCACGGCGATCAGCTCGTTGACGGTGAAGAAGCGCCGGTAGTTGAGCTCGGTGCGGGCCAGGCGCCACCAGGCGAGGCGGTACCACTGGCGGGCGAGGAGTTCGCCGAGCGGCAGGTGCCCGGTGCCGGGGCGCAGCGGCAGGACGTGGTCGTGGTAGCGCAGCACGTCGCCGTCGACGGTGATCCGGCCGAGTTCGTCGCCGAGCCGCCCGCCGAGCAGCGGCAGCAGCACCCGGCCGCGTCCGGGGGCGTCGGCGGGGCCGGGCTGGGCGGCCCAGTCGATGTCGAACCAGCGCGCGTACGGGGAGTCGGGCCCGTCGCGCAGGACCTCCCACAGCTGCCGGTTGAGCCGTTCGGGGACGGGCACGGCCATGTGGTTGGGCACGACGTCGGCGAGCAGCCGCAGGCCGTGCCGGTGCGCGGCGGCGGCCAGCTCGCGCAGGGCGGGCTCGCCGCCGAGCTGTTCGCTGACGCGGCCGTGGTCGACGGTGTCGTAGCCGTGGGTCGAGCCGGGGGCGGCCTCCAGCAGCGGGGACAGGTGGAGGTGGGAGACGCCGAGGGCGGCGAGGTAGGGGACGGCGGCGGTGGCGTCGCGGAGGGTGAAGCCGGGCTGGAGCTGGAGTCGGTAGCCGGCGGTCGGCGTCCAGGACGGGGGGACACTGGCGGCCGGGCGGGTCCGTGCGGGCTCGGCGGCGGAGGTCATAGCTCCATGAGTACCCGGGGGAGCCCGCCGCCAAGACCCGCTGCTGATCCGAACAGGTGACCGCCCGCGGGTTCACGCCGGGCGCTGGAGCACCATGAGCGACCGGTCGGTGAGCCAGAGCGTGTCGCCGGCCTTGACCCGGGCGCCGGTACCGGGGGCGGGCAGCCGGGGCTGCGCGGTGTCCACCACGACCTGCCACTCCTGGCCGTGGTCGGCGGGGACGGTGAACTCCAGCGGCTCGAAGTGCGCGTTGAACATGAGGAGGAAGGAGTCGTCGACGATCCGCCCGCCGCGCCGGTCGGGCTCGGAGATCGCGTAGCCGTTGAGGAAGACGGTGAGCGACTTGGCGTAGCTGGCGCCCCAGTTGCGCTTGGTCATCTCCTCCCCGCTCGGGGTGAACCAGGCGATGTCGGTGAGGTCGTCGTAGCCGCCCGCCTCCGCCGCCGCGCGGCCGGCGGCCGGCTGCCCGGAGACCACCCGCCCGGAGACCGGCCGCCCGTGGAAGAAGCGGCGGCGGCGGAACACCGGGTGGTCGCGGCGCAGCCAGATCATCCCCTGGGTGAACTCCAGCAGCCGCGCCTGCGGCCCGTCCTCCTGGGGCCAGCGCACCCAGGTGAGCTCGTTGTCCTGGCAGTAGGCGTTGTTGTTGCCGTGCTGGGTGCGGCCGAGCTCGTCGCCGTGGGAGAGCATCGGCACGCCCTGGGAGAGCATCAGGGTGGCGATGAGGTTGCGCTGCTGGCGCGCTCTCAGCTCCTCGACGGCCGGGTCGTTGCTCGGGCCCTCGACGCCGCAGTTCCAGGAGCGGTTGAAGGACTCGCCGTCCCGGTTGTCCTCGCCGTTGGCCGCGTTGTGCTTCTCGTTGAAGGAGACGAGGTCGCGCAGGGTGAAACCGTCGTGGCAGGTCACGAAGTTGATGGAGGCGATGGGCCGGCGGCCGTCGTCCTGGTAGAGGTCGGAGGAGCCGGTGAGCCGGGAGCCGAACTCGGCGAGCGCGGCGGTCTCGCCGCGCCACAGGTCGCGCACGGTGTCCCGGTACATGCCGTTCCACTCCGTCCACAGCGGCGGGAAGTTGCCGACCTGGTAGCCGCCCTCGCCGAGGTCCCAGGGCTCGGCGATCAGCTTGGCCTGGGAGACGACCGGGTCCTGCTGGACGAGGTCGAAGAAGGAGGAGAGCCGGTCGACCTCGTGGAACTGCCGGGCCAGGGTGGCGGCCAGGTCGAAGCGGAAGCCGTCGACGTGCATCTCGGTGACCCAGTAGCGCAGCGAGTCCATGATCAGCTGGAGCACGTGCGGGCTGCGCATCAGCAGGCTGTTGCCGGTGCCGGTGGTGTCCTCGTAGAACCGCTGGTCCTGGGCGAGCCGGTAGTAGGAGACGTTGTCCAGGCCGCGCAGGGAGAGCGTCGGCCCGAGGTGGTTGCCCTCGGCGGTGTGGTTGTAGACGACGTCCAGGATCACCTCGATCCCGGCCGCGTGCAGCGCCTTGACCATCGACTTGAACTCCTGCACCTGCTGGCCGCGGTCGCCGTCGGAGGAGTAGGAGGAGTGCGGGGCGAAGAAGCCGATCGTGTTGTAGCCCCAGTAGTTGGCGAGGCCGAGGTCGCGCAGCCGGTGGTCGCGGACGAACTGGTGCACCGGCATCAGCTCGATCGCGGTGACGCCGAGCTTGGCGAGGTGCTCGATCACCGCCGGGTGGGCGAGGCCCGCGTAGGTGCCGCGGATCTCCTCGGGGATGCCGGGGTGCAGCCGGGTGAGGCCCTTGACGTGCGCCTCGTAGATGACGGTCCGGTGGTAGTCGGTGCGCGGCGGGTGGTCGGTGCCCCAGTCGAAGTAGGGGTTGATGACCACCGAGTGCATCGTGTGCGGGGCGGAGTCGAGGTCGTTGCGGCGCTCGGGGGCGCCGAAGTGGTAGCCGTAGACGGACTCGTCCCAGTCGACGTTCCCGCTCATCGCCTTGGCGTACGGGTCCAGGAGCAGCTTGGCGCTGTTGTGCCGCTGGCCGAGCCCCGGGTTGTACGGCCCGTGGACGCGGAAGCCGTAGCGCTGGCCGGGCTGGACGCCCGGGAGGTAGGCGTGGCGCACGAAGGCGTCCGTCTCGCGCAGCTCGACGGCGCTCTCCGAGCCGTCCCCGTCGATCAGGCACAGCTCGATCCGGTCGGCGCTCTCGGAGAACACCGCGAAGTTGGTACCGGCCCCGTCGTAGGTGGCGCCGAGGGGGTAGGGCTTGCCGGGCCAGACCTGCATGAGTCCTCAACTTCCTTGCCAAAAAAGAAAACTGACGTCCAGTCCAAGAATCAGCGGCTGTCTTCCCGGCCGTGCGGCCGGGCATGTGCGGCGTTCGCGCGCCGTGACGCACGGCACAGTCCGCATACTCCACGACCCTTCCCCCGGTCGCCGGGACCCGTGCCCTGCGTTAGCCCGAACGGGCGTCCGGGCGGTATTCCTCCGATTAAGCCCGGCGCTGTGACGGGTGGGTCCCCTGGTGCGTCCGCGCCCCCTCGGGCAACCGGCTGCGGACGGCTCTCGGCGGGCAGTACCCTTGATCGTCCGGCCGCCCCGGCCGACCGGTGCTAGTCAACGGCCCGTCAACGGTCCCCGCACCCGCGGGGGTCAGCCGCAGATGAGGTGGCGCATGGTGTTCCCTGCTGGCGGCCGTGGCGCCGGGCCCGACGGCCCCGAGCGGGGCGGCGCCCGCAGCGAGGCGCCCACGGTGGTCATGCGCCCCACCATGACCGGCCGCTCCCTGGTGCCCGCCCAGGGCGGCCCGGTGGAGATCCCCGCCCTCGCCTGGTCCGGCGCCGAGTGGGAGGACGCCTACCAGCGCGTGCGCCTGTCCGGGCGCGCCTACGTCTGGCTCAACCTGGTCGAGCAGCGGCTGCGCTCCCTCGTCGACGAGGTCCTGCACCCCATCTACGCCCCCGCCCACGGCGAGGACTGGGTCACCGCCGCCGCCGGCCCGGCGGGCGAGGAGTGGGCGCACCGCGCCGGCGCCGTCCGGGAGGTCAGCCGCCGCAAGGGCTACCTGCTCGACCCCGCCGACGACGACCCGCTGGTCTTCCTCACCCTGCCCCAGCTGCGCGAGCTCATGGTCCAGCACTGGCCGTGCTTCGAGCCCTACCTCGCCGACCGGCGCGAGATCGAACTCGCCCTGGACGAGCTGGAGGTGGCCCGGCACGTGGTCTCCCGCAACCGCGTCCTCACCCAGACCGTCCTCGCCCAGACCGAGCGCGCCGCCGCCCGCCTGCTCGCCCTGCTCGACGGCGGCGCCGGCGGGGTGCCCGCCGACGTCGTCGAGTCGCTGGTCGCCGGCCGGTACGCGGACGTCGTCGCGGTGCACGCCGACCGGGTCCGCCTCCAGCGCGACCTGCCCGTCGAGGACCTCCTGGACGGCGCCCGGCGGCTGGACGCGCTCGGCATCGGCCTCGGCATGCTCTGCCAGAACTACACCGGCAAGCGCCTGGTGCGCCTGGCCGGCGAAGGCTGCCGGATGCGGCTGCTGTTCCTCAACCCGGCGAGCAGCGCCGTGCGCCGCCGTGAGCGCGAACTCGGCCTCGGCCGCGGCGAGTTGTCCCGCTCGATCGAGATGAACATCATGCACGTCCGCCGGGTTCGGGCCCGGCTGCGCGACCCGGGCGGCTTCGAGATCCGGGTCTTCGACGAGACCCCGCGCTTCACCGCCTACCTCGTCGAGGGCCCGCGCCCCGAGGGCCGCGGCGGCCGCCGGGCCGGCCGCGACCTCGGCGTCGTCCAGCCCTACCTGCGCCGCGCCCGCGGCATGGAGTCCCCCGCGCTCGTCCTGCGCGGCGGCGCCGGCCAGCAGCCCGGCGGCACGGAGGCGGGCCTGCTGGAGGTCTACCGCGAGGAGTTCGAGGGGGTCTGGGCGGACTCCCGGCCCGTGTCCTGAGCCGCGTCCACCTCTCGGGCGGCGCTGGTGGGGCGGGTGCGGACGCTGCCAGACTGCGCGCCGTGAACAGCCTCCCGCACTGGACCCTGGAGCCCGCCCGGCCCGAGGACGTCGACCGCGTCTGCGACCTCAAGGACCAGGTCATGCGCGCCGACCTGGAACGCCTCGGCCGCTGGGACCCGCAGCGCTCCCGCCGGCGCGTGCGGGACGCCTTCTCCACCGCGCACACGTCCGTCCTGCTGGTCGAGGGGGCCTTCGCCGGCTCCCTCAGCGTCCGGCCCGACGAGCGGGGCGGGCGCCACCTGGAGCTGTTCTACCTCGCCCCGCACCTCCAGGGCCGGGGCCTCGGCACGGCCGTGCTGCGCCACGTCCTCGCCGAGGCCGACGCGGCCGGGGAGCCGGTGCGCCTCGTCGTCCTGCGGGGCAGCGCCGCCCAGCGCCTGTACGAGCGCCACGACTTCGTCCTGGAACGCGAGGACCGGGTCGACGTCCTCCTCGTTCGTGAACCCCGGACGCAGCAGAATCGTTTCGCCACTTGAGATGGCCTCAGCAGGCCCGCTCGTGGTAGGCATAGCCCCCGTGATGATCACGGGGGATGAGGCCGTCCTGCGCCTCGAACAACTGCACCGCACCTACGGAACCGGCCCGGAGGCCGTCCACGCGCTCAGGGGGGTGGACGTCGAGTTCGCGCGCGGCACCTTCACCGCCGTCATGGGCCCCTCCGGCTCCGGCAAGAGCACCCTGCTCCAGTGTGCCGCCGGCCTCGACCGGCCCGACACCGGCCGCGTCACCCTCGACGGCACCGACCTCGCCACGCTGACCGAGACCCGGCTCACCGTGCTGCGCCGCGAGAAGCTCGGCTTCGTCTTCCAGGCCTTCAACCTCGTCGGCTCGCTCACCGCCGAACAGAACGTCGGCCTGCCGCTGCGCCTCGCCGGGCGCCGCCCCGACCGCGCGCAGGTCCACCGCGCCCTCGACCAGGTCGGCCTCGGTCAGCGCACCGGCCACCTGCCCTCCCAGCTCTCCGGCGGCCAGCAGCAGCGCGTCGCGATCGCCCGCGCCCTCATCGCCCGCCCGCAGGTCCTGTTCGCCGACGAGCCCACCGGCGCCCTCGACAGCTCCAGCAGCCGCGACGTCCTCGCCCTCCTGCGCGAGCTCGTCGACCGCGAGGGCCAGAGCACCGTCATGGTCACCCACGACCCGGTCGCCGCCTCCTACGCCGACCGCGTGCTCTTCCTCGCCGACGGCCGCCTCGCCGACGACCTCGCCCGCCCCAGCGCCCAGCAGGTCGCCGAGCGGATGACGGCCCTGGAGACGGCGGCATGACCATGGCCACGCTCCTGCCCGTCGCCACCGCGAGCCTGCGCCGCCGCAAGGCCGCCTTCGCCGGCTCCTACGTCGCGCTCACCCTCGGCGTCACCCTCGTCGCCACCACCGGCACCCTCCTCGACGACACCGCCGGCGACGACTCCCCGCTCGGCGCGCCCTCCCTGCACAAGGTGCTCACCTTCACCGCCGGCATGGCCGCCTTCGTCGCCGTCTTCGTCGTCGCCGGCACCTTCGCCTTCGCCGTCGCCCAGCGCCGCCAGGAGATCGCGATGCTGCGCGCCGTCGGCGCGACGCCCCGCCAGGTCGTGCTGCTGATCACCGGCGAGGCCGCCGCCGTCGCCCTCGCCGCCGCCGTCTGCGGCTGCCTCCTCTCCCTGCCCGCCGCACCCGCGCTCGCCGCCTGGCTCGTCGCCCGCGGCGCCGCCCAGGCGGGCTTCACCTCCCACCCCGCGCTCACCCCGATGCTCGTCGCGGCCGCCGTGGGCCTGCTCGTCGCCCTGCTCGGCGCCCTCGGCGCCGCCCTGCGGGCCGGGAGCGTCCGCGCCGTCGAGGCCCTCGGCGACGCCGCCGTCGACCGCAAGGTCATGACGCCACTGCGCTGGGCCTGCGCCGCCGCCCAACTCCTCGCCCTGGCAGGCGCGGTGGGCTACTACCTCGCCGCCCCGAGCATGCCCCCCGCCCCCGGCGACCAGCCCGACGACCCGCAACTCGCCTCCCAGTGGGTCATGGCCGCCGACCTCATGACGATCGCCGCGCTCGCCCTCTTCGCGCCGCTGCTCGTCCCGCTGCTCGTCCGCGCCTTCAGCGCCCCACTGCGCTGGACCGTCGCCGCCGCCCCCCTGCTCGCCCGGCAGAACGCGCTCACCGCCGTCCGCCGCACCGTCTCCACCGCCACCCCCGCCTTCCTCACCATCGCGCTCACCGGCACCGCCATCGGCGCCACCGCCGCCTTCGCCGACGCCATGACCGCCCAGGGCCGGGCCACCGCCGCCGCCCGCTACGTGCTGCGGCCCGGCGCCGTCCCGCTGCCCGTCGACACCCTCGCCCGGCTCACCGCCGACCGGCCCGGCCTGCGCGCCACCGCCACCACCCCCACCGTGATCACCGGCCTCGGCGCCGACACCGCGTCCTTCGCCGACCACAGCGAGGACTCGGCCGCCTCCGCGCCGTCCGCCGCCACCGTCGTCACCGGCGACCTCGCCACCGCCTGGACCCTGCCCGCCGTCGAGGGCAGCCCCGCCGACCTGCACGGCGCCACCCTCGCCGCCTCCGTCCACCAGGTGCGCGGCCACGGCTGGAAGCTCGGCGACCAGGTCAACCTGCGGCTCGCCGACGGCACCGTCACCAGCCTGCGGCTCGCCCTGGTCTACCGCACCCAGCTCGGCCTCGACGAGGTGCTGCTCAGCGGCGACGCCGTCACCGCGCACCTGGACGGCGCCCGCCCCGGCGCCGTCCACCTCTCCGACGCCCCGGCCGCGACCTACGGCGGCACGCTCACCGACGCCCGCACGCCCGGCCCCGACCCCGGCGCCCACTACGCGTGGATCGCCACCAGCACGATCCTCGGCCCGGCCCTGCTCTACGCGCTCATCGCCATCGTCAACACCATGGTGATGTCGGCCGCGGACCGCCGCCGCGACTTCGCCGTCCTGCGCCTCGCCGGGACGGTGCGCCGGCAGGTGCTGTCGATGGTCGCCCTGGAGGCCGTCCTGGTCGTCGCCACCGCGGCCGTCCTCGCCCTCGCCGTCACCGCGCTCACCCAGTGGGGCGCGACGGCACTGATCGACCACCGCATCCTGGCCGGCCAGACCGCGATCGCCTTCCGCCTCCCCTGGACCCCGCTCGCCGGAGCGGCCGCCGTCTGCCTGGTCCTCGCCGTCCTGTCCAGCGTCATCCCCAGCCGCCTCGCCCTCACCCACGGGGCCCGGTAACCGCCCCGCCCGGCCCGGAGACCCGGCGGACCCTCAGTACTCCGCCGGGTTGACCGCCTTCGGCCGGGCGGTGGGTTCGGCGACGACACCGGTGCCCGGGCCGGCCTCGTTGTCGTAGGACCGGGATCCGAATTCCAGCCCTTCGAGGGGCGCCGACAGCAGGAAGTCGACGAAGCCGTCGGTGCCCAGGGTGGCCCAGCGGTGCAGTATCGCCGGCAGCTCGTCGATGTCGGTGTCGGCGAGCTCGGCGTCGAAGTGCTCCACCTGGTCCCCGGGCAAGGACGCGCGGATCTCTCTGATCGTCCGCAGCGGGTGGGCCTCGTCGGGCCGGTTCGGGGGCACGGGCAGGTTCGGGGCGGTGCTCATCGTCGGCTCCTCCGATCGGGTCCGGGGACCAGCCTAGGGCCCGGCGGACCGCCGGAGCGGACCCCTGGGCGGCCGGGTTGTCGGTGGGGCGGGTCATGATAGGGGCTGTTTCGCACAGCAGGACGGAAGGACGCACCCCATGAGCGAGCGGAGCGAGCGAATCGTTGAGAGGCGCGCGTGGGCGAGTGCCCCTGTCGAGCGAAGCGAGGCGGGCGCATGAGCTGGTGGCAGCAGCCACTGGTCGGCTTCGACCTGGAGACCACGGGCACGGACCCGGCCGTGGACCGCATCGTCACGGCCGCGCTCGTGGACACCGTCGGGGCCCGCCGGGTGGGGGTCGCCGGCTGGCTGCTCGATCCCGGGGTGCCGATCCCCGCCGAGGCGGAGGCGATCCACGGGATCGGGGACGACGTCGCCCGGCGCAAGGGGCGGCCGGCCAAGGAGGCGGTGGAGGAGATAGCCGCGGCGCTCTGCGAGCGGCTCGCGGCGGGGCGGCCGGTGGTCGGGTTCAACGCGCCCTTCGACCTCTCCCTCCTCGACGCCGAGCTGCGCCGGCACGGGCTGGCGACGCTCGCCGAGCGCCTCGGCCGTCCGGTCGGGCCGGTGCTGGACGCGCTGGTGATCGACCGGGCGGTGGACAAGTACCGCAAGGGCTCCCGCACCCTGCAGCGCGTCTGCGAGGTGTACGGCGTCGAGCTGACCGACGCCCACGAGGCCGGGAGCGACGCCCTGGCCGCTGTCCGCGTCGCCGTCGCCCTCGCCGAGCGCTACCGTTCCGAGGTCGGCGACGTGGCCCCGGCCGACCTGCACGGGCGTCAGGTCCACTGGTACCGGGAGTGGGCCGAGGGCCTCCAGGCCTGGCTGCGCCGCGGCAAGGACCCGCAGGCGGTGGTGGACCCCCGCTGGCCGCTGCGGTAGCGGGCGGCGCGCCTGCCAGACTCTCCGGGTGATCACACGCCTCGCGCGGCCCGCCGACCTGCCCGGTTTCCTCGCCCTCGCCGCCGAGGTCGAGCACTGGTTCGGGCCGATGGTGGACGACCCCGGGTTCCGCCGGGCCGTCGTCCGGAACATCGACCGCGGGCGCGCCACGGTGGTCGACGGCCCGGACGGCGGCCTGCTCGGCGCCCTGCTGTTCGGTGGTGAGCCGCCGGTGCACCACCTGCACTGGCTGGTGGTCGCCGAGCGGGCCCGGGGGACGGGCGTGGGCCGGGCGCTGGTCGAGGACGTGCTGCGCCGGCGGGTCCGGGTCCGCCCGGCGACCGTCGAGGTGGTGACGTTCGGCGCGGACCACCCCGGGGCGGTCGTGAGCGGGGCCCGGGTGTTCTACGAACGGCTGGGCTTCACGCCGGCCGAGCCGGCGGAGCCGGGGCCGGAGGGCGGCTCCCGGCAGGTGTACCGGCTCCACCTGCTCTGACGGCCGGGGGCCTACTGGAGGTCGAGCCCGACGGGGTGGCCGAGGTCCTGCGGGCAGACGAAGACGTGCAGTTCGCCGTGGCGGCCGACGCTGACGTCCGGGTCGTCGCCGCTCTCGACGGTGAGCAGGTGCCGCATCCGGGCGCCGCACGCGCCGCAGTCGACGGGGATCAGGTCGGTGGAGCGCCAGGACGGCCAGCCGCCGAGCTTCCAGCCCCCGGCGCAGGCGAGGTCACGGTGGTACTCGGTGCCGTTCCGTTCGGCGAACTCCTCGGCGGCGGAACGGAGTTCGCCGGGCAGTTCGTCGCGGTCGGGGAGGTCGCGGATCTGCTCGGGGCGCAGCACGCACGGCGTGGGCAGGTATTCGTCGTCGGAGCGCCGGGGCCGCGGGGGAGTGCGGGGCGCGAGGCCGTCGGCGCGCTGCCAATGGAGTTCGACGGCGGGGCCGTAGTAGTAGCGCTCGCCCTGGATGTCGTCGTGGTCGTTGGGGCACCAGAGCACCTGGAGCACGTCGGCACCGTCGGGCCAGGGCAGGTGGGGTGCGTCGGCGGCGCGGACGCGCAGGACCGGGACGAGGGCGATCGCCGTCGTGGTCTCCCGGTCGCGCGGGGCCGCGTCCTCGTAGGCATCGTCGGGGTGCCCGGCGGTGCAGTGCGGCCAGGGTGCGCCGTCGGGCCAGAGCGCGGGTCCGCCGAGCGAACTCCCGTGTGCGGTGGGTGCCTTGGCCTCGGGGTGCAGCAGGGTGGCCGGCCGCAGGTAGGAGGCGAGGGCGGGCACGGCGTCGACGAGGCCGGCGGGGGTGGGGTCCGTCACGCGGCTCACCGTAGCGGACGGCGTCCCGGTCACCCGGAGCGCCGTCCGCCGGTGCGCCAACGTCCCTAGGCTGCCGGGAAGTCGAAGGTGTAGCCCTGGGCGACCAGCCACGGGAGCAGCTGCTTGAGCGCGGCCACGGTCTGGCTGCGGTCGCCGCCGCCGTCGTGCATGAGGATCACGCCGCCGGGCCTGAGCTGGCTCTGCACGGTGGAGACGATCGCCGGCACGCCCGGGCGGGACCAGTCGCGCGGGTCGACCGACCAGCCGAGGGACTTCATGCCGAGGCCCGCGGCGATGTGCTCGTTGTCGGCGTTGAAGCCGCCGCCGGGCGCGCGGAACCAGGTGACCTGGGTGCCGGGGCCGGCGGCCTTGACGATCATGTCCTTCGCGCCGGAGATCTCGGCCACGGCCTTGTCGTGCGGAAGCTTCTGGAACGGCTGCGGGTGGTGGACGCTGTGGTCGCACAGCCGGTGCCCGGCCGCGAGGACCTTCTTGACCAGGCCCGGGTTGGCGGCGGCGTTCTGGCCGATCTCGCAGAAGGTGGCCTTGACGTTGTACTGGGCGAGCAGGTCGAGGATCTGCTGGGTGGCCGGGCCGGGGCCGTCGTCGAAGGTGAGGGCGACGGTCCGGCCGCCGGAGGCGGTCGAGCCGATCACGCTGGTCGCCGAGAGCGGTGTGGCGGGCACGGCCGGGGCGGCAGCGGCGGTGGACGGGCTCGCGGTCGACGGACTCGCGTTGGACGGGCTCGTGCCGGCAGTGGTGTCCGGCGTCCTCGGCGTGCGCGGGGTGACCGGCGGCGCGGCCTGGCCGCCCGCGCCCGCGGTGACGGGCACGCCGTCCGAACCGGGCGTGCCCGGGGCGCCGGGCGCCGGGTCGGTGCTCGGCGAGATCGTGATCGCGCCCTTCGCGGACGGCGAGGCGCTCGGCTGGAGGGCCCCGCTGGCCGTCCCGCACGCGGCGACGCCCAGCGCGGCGGCGACGGCGGCACTGCCCATGATCAGCCGGCGGCGGAGGCGGGCCGAGCGGTTCGGGGAAGCGGGCCGGCGGGCGGCGGACTGGGGCATGGCGGCGGCTCCTGGGGAACTGGCGGCGGGTGCCGATCCTCTCGGTCAGGATGACTGTCCGATAGGACGCCGATCGTAGTTGCCCCGGTTGCGTGCCGGACCGCTCCGTCGTAGGAGTCTTCTCACAGCCGCCCGGGTTGGCGTCCGCCCGCCGCCACGGCTACCCCACCCGTCCCGCCGAGTCCCGCCGGGTCACTCCCAGACCCTCAGAACGGGTACCAGCGCACGTCCGTCGCCCCGTCGCGCAGCGAGTCGACCCGCCGCCGGAACTCCGCCAGCGCCGCCGGGCTGCCCGCGGCCTGCTGCGCGACCCACGAGGCGCTGGCCGTCTCGCGGGCGCCGCGCAGCACCGCGAACCCCGGCCAGTCGCGCACGTCCCACCCGTACGCGGCGGTGAACGCGAGGTACTCCTCGCCCGGCACGCCGTACCGGTCGTGGCTGAGCGCGAGCACCACGAGGTCGTGCTCGCGCAGGTCCCGCGAGACGTTCTCCAGGTCGAGCAGGACGGGCCCCTGCGGGCCCACGTGGACGTTGCGCGGCAGCGCGTCGCCGTGGATCAGCCCGGGTTCCAGGTGCGGGGCGAGGTCGGGCAGGGCGGCGGCGAAGGCGTCCCGGCGGCGGCGCAGGAACGCGACGTCGGCCGGGTCGACGTGGCCCTCGGCGGAGGCCAGCCAGCGCTCGACCGGGGCGAGCAGGTCGCGCCGGGCCAGCGGGAAGGGCGGCAGCGGCAGCCGGTGCAGGTCGCGCAGCAGCGGGGCGAGGTCGGCGGGCCGGGCGGGGCGGACGGCGGGGGCGAGCCGGTGCCAGAAGGTGACGGGGTGCCCGTCGGCGAGCTGCGGTCCGGGCGCGACGGCGTCGTACGGGCGGACCACCGGGATGCCCTGCCCCGCCAGCCAGTTCGCGACGGCGAGTTCGTGCCGTGCCCGCTCCCGCAGCCCGGGGCCGCGGCCGACCTTGGCGACGACGGCGGGCTCGCCGAGGTCGAAGACGGCGTTCTCGCCGAGCGCGAGCAGCCGCGCGTCGCCGGGGTCCGGGAGGCCGGCCGAGGCGCAGGCGTCGGCGAGCAGGACCCGGGCGCGGCCCTCGTCGAAGGCGGTCATGACCTGGCTCCGTTCCGCCGGCGTTCGTCCGGAGGCCTCCGGACGGTGATCATCATGACGCACGGAGGCCGGGCCCCGCGCGATGCGGAGCCCGGCGCCGGTGAGCGGGTGGCTCAGACCTCGATCCGGTGGCGCGGTGCGGCCGGGCCGTGGAGGGCGCCGCCGGTGCCGACCGGCGCGGCGGGCTCGCCGTGCGAGAGGTCGGGCAGCCAGTGGAGCAGGCGCGGCAGGTACCAGTTGCGCTCGCCGAGCAGGGTCATCACGGCGGGCAGCAGGACCGCGCGGATCACGGTGGCGTCGATCAGGACGGCGACGGCGAGGCCGACGCCCATCTGCTTCATCGCCTGCATCGAGAGGGTGCCGAAGACCGCGAACACCGCCACCATGATCACCGCGGCGCTGGTGACCACCCCGGCCGTGGAGCGGATGCCGTGGGCGATCGCGGCGCGGGTCGGCAGGCCGCGGTCGCGGCCCTCCTTGATCCGGGAGACCACGAAGACGTGGTAGTCCATCGAGAGGCCGAAGAGGATCACGAAGAGGAACAGCGGCACCCAGGACTCCACCGCCCCGACCCCGGCGGTGCCCAGCAGCGAGGCGCCGACGCCGTGCTGGAAGACCAGCGTCAGCACCCCGTAGGCGGCGCCCACCGAGAGCAGGTTGAGCACGACGGCGGTCGCGGCGACGGCCAGCGAGCGGAAGGAGGTGAGCATCAGGACGAAGGCGAAGGCGACGACGAAGCCGAACACGGCGGGCAGCGAGCCGGTCATCTTCGCGTTGAAGTCGTGCGAGCCGGCGGTCTGCCCGGTGACGGGGGCCTCGGTGCCGGGCACCTTGAGGACGGTGGCGGGCACGATGTCGTCGCGCAGGGCCTTGAGCGCGGCGTTGCTGGTGGCGTCGTTGCCGCTGCCGTCGAGGGGGATGTCGACGGTGGCGACGTTCTGCTCGCGGTGCACGGTGACGTCCACCGGGCCGTGCATCCGGCCGCTGGCGAGGGCGCGGGCCTTGAGGTCGGCGATCGCGGCGGTCATCGCGGGGGAGGAGATGTCGGTGGCCCTGATGACGACGGTCGCGGGGGCCGGGCTGCCGGGGAAGGCGGCCTCGATCTTCTGCGAGGCGGTCACGAGGGCGTTGCCGCGCGGCAGTTGCTGCTGGAAGGTCAGGTTGGCGGTGTGCATGGTGAGCAGCGGCGCGGCCAGCCCGAGCAGGAACGCCCCGGCGAGCAGGGTGGCCGCCAGCGGCCGGCGCAGCACCGGCGTGAGCACGGCGTTCCAGAAGCGCCCACCCGTGGTGGCCGCCTCCGGCCGGCGCAGCCTGCCGAGGAACGGCACCCGGCCCTTCGCGACGCGGTCGCCGAGCATCGACAGCAGCGCGGGCAGCACGGTGAGCGAGCCGAGGACGGCGGTGACCACGACGACGATGGTGCCGAAGGCCATCGCCCGGAAGTCGGCGATGCCGGTGAGGAACATGCCGGCCATGGCGACGACCACGGTGACGCCCGAGACCAGCACGGCCCGGCCGCTGGTGGCGGCGGCGACGGCGAGCGCGTCCGCGAGGTCCCGTCCGGCGGCCCGCTCCTCGCGCTCGCGGCGCAGGTAGAAGAGGCAGTAGTCGACGCCGACGGCGAGGCCGACCAGCAGCATCACCGAGCTCGCGTCGTCGCTGGTGTGCAGCAGCCCGCTGGCGAGGGCGACCAGGCCGCCGGCGGCGACGAACGCGGTGAGCGCGAGCACGACCGGCAGGACGGCGGCGACCAGCGCGCCGAAGGCGACCAGCAGGATGCCGAGCGCGAGCGGGACGGCCGTCCACTCGGCGCGGGTGAAGTCGTCGGCGAACTGGTCCTGGATCCACTTGCCCGAGCTCGCGTCGCCGAGTTCGACGACGGTCAGTTCGGGGTGCTGCTTCTGCACGCCGGCCACCGCGTCCATGACGGCGGGGACGTCGGCGACGGCCTCGTCGCGGTCGCCCTTGAGCGTCAGCTGGACGAGCGCGGAGTGGCCGTCCGCGGAAACGGCCTTGGTGTCGTAGGGGGAGCGGACGGCGGCGGCCTTGCCGGTGCCGTCGACCGCGGCGACCACCTGGGCGACGGCGGCGCGGAACGCCGGTGCGTCGGCGGTCAGTTCCGGGCTCTGGACGAGGACGGTCTCGCCGGCCGGGGCCTTGATCCCCGCGTCGTCGAGGATCCGCGCGGCCCGGGACACCTCGCCGGGCACCGATTCGTCGCGGCCCACCTTCGTGCCGCCGTGCATCCCGCCGAGCACGGCGGCGAGGACGACGAACAGCAGCCAGCCGAAGACGGCGGTCTTTCTGTGCCGGGCGCTCCAGGCGCCCATCGCGGCGGCCGTGCCGAGCCTGGTCTTCACGGACTTCCCCCTGGGAGAACGGCGGTCGTGCGCCGGGTGGTCGGCGGCCCCCGGCCGCCGGGCGCCGGGGTCGCGTTCCGGCGTCGTGAAAGACGGTAGGGAAAGGCGAGTCGGGCCGTAATCCGGCTGGCGGGGTACCCGGCCCTGGTGCCCGCCTCGGGGCCGGGGCGGGGTTTTCCCTACCTTCCGACCCTGATCCCTCATCCCCGGGGGTGGGGGCAAGCTCCACCCTGAGGGGGAGCGGTCTCCACCCGGAGCACGAGGTCAAGGGGTATGCGGACGGGCGAGACTGGTGCGGGGCCGCGGACACGGGGGGCCTCACGGGGGCGGCCTGCGAAAACAACTTGCCGGGCGGCAAGCAAGTACTCGTAGGATGAGTCTCCAGACCAACTTACCTGCCGACCGGTAAGGGGGCGCCCGCGCGCGTCCTCGGCCGGTCCTGCCGTCGCCCGGCGTCCCGTCCCCAAGGGCTGCGGTGAACCATGCCCAGGAGGCATCACGAGCATGTTCCACCGACTAGGACACTTCGTCGTCCGCCGCGCCTGGTGGGTGATCGCGGCGTGGGTCGTCGCGATGATCGCCATCGTCGCGAGCGCGCCCGCCGTCACCTCGCAGACGGACGAGTCCGCGTTCCTGCCCAAGCACTACGAGTCGATCCAGGCGGCGCAGCTCCAGGAGCAGGCGTTCCCGTCGAGCTTCACCCCCGCCGCCCTGCTGCTCTTCGAGCGCAACGACGGCCAGAAGCTCACCGCCGAGGACCAGACCTCGATGGAGAAGGTCGTCAAGGGCCTGACCGACGAGAACATCCCGGCCGTCCAGCAGATCCTGCCGGTCTCCGAGAAGGCGAAGTCCGCGGACGGCAAGTACGCGCTGTCCATGGTCGCCATCGACAAGTCCAAGATGCAGGACAAGGAGTACACCGACGCGGCCAAGAAGCTGCGCGAGGACGGCTCCAAGCTCGCCGACGGCACCGGCCTGAAGTTCCAGGTCGGCGGCCAGGCCGCCAGCAGCCTCGACCAGCAGGACGCCTCCGGCGCCACCGACATGATCGTCATGCTCGGCAGCCTGCTGCTCGTCATCCTGATCGTCGGCATCATCTTCCGCAGCATCCTCGCGGGCATCCTGCCGGTGCTGCTCTCGCTGGTCATCGCGATGCCGGTGGCCAACGGCCTGATCGCCGACGCGATCAAGATGTTCGACCTCAAGTCCTCCCCGATGACCTCGGCGATCCTGATCATCGTCGTGCTCGGCGTCGGCACGGACTACTTCCTGTTCCTCGCCTTCCGCTACCGCGAGCGGCTGCGCACCGGCGAGGACCGCAAGACCGCCGTGGCCAACGCCGTCGGCCGGGTCGGCGAGGCGATCGCCTCCGCCGCTGGCGCGGTCGCCGTGGCCTTCGCGGTGCTGATCCTCTCCAGCCTCGGCATGTTCACCGCGCTCGGCCCGGCGCTCGCCATCGCCGTCGTCGCGACCGCCCTGGTCTCGCTGACCCTGGCCCCGGCCGTGCTCACCGTCATCCCGTCCAAGGCCGTGTTCTGGCCGGGCAAGAAGTGGATGCAGGAGCCCAAGAACGCCCGCTTCGCCGCGCTCGGCCGGATGACCGGCAAGAAGCCCGGCCTGGTCGCCCTGGTCTCCGGCGGCGTCCTCGTGGTGCTGGCCCTGGCCGGCCTCAACTACAACGGCACCTACGACCTCGCCGGCAGCTCCATGCCGAAGAACAAGGAGTCGATGGTCGTCCAGGACAAGCTGATGACGGCCTTCTCGGCCGGCGCGGCCGACCCGAGCCACGTCTACCTGACCTCCACCAACGGCGCCAAGCTGAGCGACGCCGCCCTGAAGGACTTCGCCGGCAAGCTCGGCGCGGTCGACGGCGTGGCCGGCGTCGTGACGCCGAGCGCGGAGAACAAGGCGATCAGCGCCGACGGCACCACCGGTGACTTCACCGTGCTGCTCAAGGACGCCCCGGCCTCCAACAAGGCGATCGACACCATCGGGAAGGTCCGCGACGCCGCCCACGCGGCCGCCCCGGCCGACTCGAAGTCGCTGGTCGGCGGCATCACCTCGGTGTACAAGGACATCAACACCGCGATGGTGCACGACTACACGCTGGTCTTCCCGATCGCGGCCCTGCTCATCATGCTCATCCTGGGCCTGCAGCTGCGCAGCGTCGTGGCCCCCTGGTACCTGATGGCCTCGGTCGGCCTCGGCTTCGGCGGCACCCTCGGCGCCACCACCCTGCTGTTCCAGAACATCAAGGGCGAGCCGGGTCTGATGTTCATGCTGCCGATCTTCATCTACCTGTTCGTGGTGGCGATCGGCACCGACTACAACATCCTGATCATCGCCCGCCTCCGCGAGGAGGCCCGCGAGGGCCGCAGCCCGCGCGAGGCGGCCAGCGAGGCCATCAAGCACGGCGGCCCGACGGTCGCAGCGGCGGGCTTCATCCTGGCGGCCTCGTTCGCGACCTTCATGCTCGCGGGCAACGTCCTGTTCATGGAGCTCGGCTTCTCGCTGGCCTTCGGCATCGTGCTGGCGGCCTTCGTGATGGCGATGTTCTTCACCCCGTCGCTCACCGCGCTGCTGGGCCATCGCGCCTGGTGGCCCGGCCACGGGGACGGCGGCGGCCACGGCGGTGGCTCCGTGCCGCTCCAGGACGCGCACGGCGTGCCGGAGCCGGCCGGGCGGCGCTGAGCGCCCGGCCGACCCGTCCGGCCGGCTCGTCCGGCCGGGTGACCCGGCCCACTGGTCCGACCCGGTGGTCCGACTCACCGGGCCGGACCACGGGTGCGGCCCACCGGACCGACCCGGTGGTCCACAGGCGGCGTCCCGCTTCGGCGGGGCGCCGCCTGCCCGCTTCCCGGGGCCCGCAAACGTGATCTCCAGAGCACAAAATCCCCCGGTCAATCGGGGTGTCCCCGTGCTACAGTCGAACCAGTTGCAGTTTTGGTTCCCATGAACGCTTGTGTGCGCCTGCTGGTCCCAACCAACAGGCGCATTTGTTTTGTCCGGTGTTTCAGTCTCCGGATGGGGATCGCGGCTACTTAGGGGTTCACGCGGTGTGGATCCCTGATGCCCCAGTTTTAGAGGAGACGGTTATGGCTACCGGCACCGTGAAGTGGTTCAACAGCGAAAAGGGCTTCGGCTTCATCGAGCAGGCCGAGGGCGGCCCGGACGTGTTCGCGCACTACTCGAACATCGTTGCTCAGGGCTTCCGTGAGCTCGTCGAGGGCCAGCAGGTCGAGTTCGACGTGACCCAGGGCCAGAAGGGCCCGCAGGCCGAGAACATCCGCGTCATCTGAGTCCAGCCCCCGAGCTGACTCGCGATCTCGCGTAGCGGGGGCCCGCACCGCTCGGTGCGGGCCCTCGCGCATGCCGCCACACGGCGGCAGAAGCCGCCATACGGCCGGGGCGGCGTATCTCCCACCGACGGCCGACCAGCCCGTACCCCGGGCTGCCGCCGACCGACCGACGGAGAACCCGTGACCACCCCTGCCCGCACGCCGCGCGACCGCGGCGCCCGTTCCGAGGGCGCCCGCACCGAAGGCGCCCCGCGCACCCGCAAGCCGCGCGGCCGCACCGGCGCCGGCCCCGCCGCCGGATCCCGCACCGCCGGATCCCGCGCCCCCAAGACCTCCCGCGCCACCGCCGCCGCGCCCGCCGACTTCACCGTCGTCCAGGGCACCCCGTCGCGGCCCCCGGCGGCCACCTTCGCCGAGCTCGACCTGCCGAAGGCGATCCTGTCCGCGCTCGGCCGCGAGGGCGTCACCGAGCCGTTCCCGATCCAGGGCGCCACGCTGCCCGACTCGATCGCCGGGCGCGACGTGCTCGGCCGCGGCCGCACCGGCTCCGGCAAGACCCTCGCCTTCGGCCTGCCGCTGCTCGCCCGCACCGCCGGGCGCCGCGCCGACGCCCGGCACCCGCTCGCGCTCGTGCTGGTGCCCACCCGCGAGCTCGCCCAGCAGGTCACCGAGGCGCTCACCCCCTACGCCACCGCCGTCAACCTGCGGATCACCACCGTCGTCGGCGGCATGTCGATCGGGCGCCAGGCCAACGCCGTCCGCCGTGGCACCGAGGTCCTCGTCGCCACCCCCGGCCGGCTCGACGACCTGATCGGCCGCGGCGACGTCATCCTGTCCGACGTCGCGATCACCGTCCTCGACGAGGCCGACCAGATGGCCGACATGGGCTTCCTGCCGCAGGTCACCAAGCTGCTGGAGCAGGTCGCCGAGGGCGGGCAGCGGATGCTCTTCTCCGCCACCCTGGACCGCAACGTCGACCGCCTGGTCAAGCGCTTCCTCTCCGACCCGGTCACCCACTCGGTCGACCCCTCGGCCGGCGCGGTCAGCACCATGGACCACCACGTCCTGCAGCTCGACCCGGCCGACAAGGCGTCCACCACCGCGCACATCGCCTCCCGCGACGGCCGCCTGATCATGTTCGTGCACACCAAGCACGGCGCCGACCGGCTCGCCAAGCAGTTGCTCGCCAACGGCGTCAAGGCCGCCGCGCTGCACGGCGGCAAGTCCCAGCCGCAGCGCAACCGCGTCCTCGACCAGTTCCGCGACGGCCACGTCACCGCGCTGATCGCCACCAACGTCGCCGCCCGCGGCATCCACATCGACGGCCTCGACCTCGTCGTCAACGTCGACCCGCCGGTGGACCACAAGGACTACCTGCACCGCGGCGGGCGCACCGCCCGGGCCGGCGAGTCCGGCACGGTCGTCACCCTCGTCCTGCCCGAGCAGCGCCGCGAGGTCAACCGGCTGATGACGGTCGCCGGCATCCGCCCGACCGTCACCAAGGTCCGCCCCGGCGACGCCGACCTCGCCAAGATCACCGGCGCCCGCACCCCGAGCGGCGTCGCCGTCACCGTCGCCGTCCCGGTGCCCGCCGCCGAGGCCGACGCCAAGCCCAAGGCCGAGGGCAAGGGCGCCCCGCGCCGCCGCCCCGGCAAGCGCTCCGGGCTGCCCGCCGACGTCGACATGAACGGCAACCCGCGCCGCCCCCGCCCCAAGCAGCGCATGGGCGCCGCCGCCCAGGCCCAGGGCGAGCGCCCGCAGGCGGCCGGCTTCATCGGCCGCTCCTCCGGCCGTGCCAAGCCCGGAAGCGGCGCCAAGTCCGGCTCCAACTACGGGACGGGCCGCCAGCGCCGCACGTTCGACTGACGCACACACACGCGCGGAAGGGCGCTCTCCGGGACTCCGGAGGGCGCCCTTCGCCGTATTCGCCGTCGTCGGGCCGCATTCAGGGCCGCGCTCAGACCGTGGCGGGGGCCGGCGCGAGCAGCCGCAACCGCCCGTCCGCCCATGAGGTGTCGGCGGCGCTCAGGGGCGCACCGTGGCCAGCGGCAGCCTGGTGACCTTGGGCGTCATCACCCTTCGGGATTACACGACTTGAGAGATGCGGCCGTTCGTCAGCATCCTGTCGAGAGTGCCGTCGCGCATGGAGGAGAGGGTGGCGAAGGATGACCGACAGTGAAGCGGATCTCGAAGCGATCGCCGAGTACTACGAGACGCACGAGCTGACCGAGGAGGAGATCATGAGTGCCGAGCCGGCCGAGCCGGTGCCGGCGCTCGAACGCCACCTCAAGCGGGCGCGCCGCTGGGCGGCCGTTGAGGACGCCGAGGAGACGCACTGGGCAGGAAGGCTGTGAGGTGACCGTCGGCTCGCGGGCTCAGGCCGTGAGGGCGGGGATTGCTCGCGACGTCCGCAGGGCCTCGTCGTAGCGCTCCAGGAGGAGGGTGGCCAGTTCGGGGGCCGCGCCCAGGACGTCGGCGCAAAGGTCGGCCTCGGTGGCCGCCTCGGCGATACGGTCCGGGAGGCGGCCGGGCGCCAGGAGGTAGGGGGACACGGCGGTGCGCGCGGCGCCCGCGGCGTGCAGGGCGGCCAGGGCCTCGGGGACGCGGGGGCCCGTGCCGGCCGCGTAGGCGACCTCGACCGCGGCCCAGCCGCGGGTGCGGCGCCACTCGGCGGCCACCGCGCGGGTGGCGGCGTCCGCCGCCGGGTCGGAGGAACCCGCCGCCGCGAGCACCACGCCCGTGCGGGCCCGCACCGCCGCCGACGCGACGTCCAGGCCCGCCCCCGCCAGCCGCCGGTCGAGCGCGGCGAGCAGCAGCGGCGACGGACCGAGGACGTCCGCCACCGGCAGCCCCGCGCCCGCCGCGCGCAGGGCCGCCGGGATGTCGTGCTTGGCGTGGAACGCCCGGTTCAGCAGGAGCGGCACCGCCACCGCCGCCCCGAGCCGCCCGACCACCTGCGGGATCCGCGGCGCGCAGTGGTCCAGGTACGCCGTCGCGACGTCGAGCCCGGGCCGCTGCGCCCGCACCCGGTCGACGAGCGCGGCCACCGTCGCGGCGTGCCGCGGGTCGCGGCTGCCGTGGGCGATGAGGAGGAGGGCGGTCATGCGGTGCGTCCCTACTTCGCGGCGGCCAGCAGGCCGCGGTTGCGCAGCACCCGGCGCTCGACCGGGGTGAACACGAGCAGCTCGATGGCGATCCCGACGAACAGGATCAGGAGGATGCCGAGCAGCACCCCCGGCATGTCGGAGAACTCGCGCTGGTTCTCCAGGTACCGGCCGAGGCCGAGCCCGAGGTCGGGGGAGGAGGCGACGAGTTCGGCGGCCATCAGCGAGCGCCAGGAGAACGCCCAGCCCTGCTTGAGCCCGGCCAGGTAGCCGGGCAGCGCGGCGGGCAGCAGCACGTGCCGGGCACCGGTGAGGCCGGTGGCGCCGATGGTGCGCCCGGCGCGCAGGAACAGCGGCGGCACCTGGTCGATCCCGGCGACGAGGCCGTTGGCGATGGACGGCACGGCGCCGAGCAGGATCACCGCGTACATCATCGAGTCGTTGATGCCGAGCCAGATCACCGCGGCCGGCACCCACGCGACCGACGGCAGCGACTGCAAGCCCTGCAGGACCGGGCCGATCGCGGTGCGCACCGGCTTCACGCGGGCGACGACCAGGCCGATCGGGGTGCCGATGACGACGGCCAGCAGGAAGCCGGACAGGCCGCGCCACACGCTCGTCCAGATGATCGAGAACAGCGTGCCCTGGTACCAGAGGTCCTGCGCGGAGTGCCACACGGCCGCCGGGCTGGGCAGCTTGTCGGACGTGGTGAGGTGCAGGCTGTACGCGCCCTGCCACAGCGCGAGCACGACCAGGACGCCGAGCAGCGGCGGCAGCGCCTTCTGCCGCAGCACCTCGCCGAGCGAGCTGCGCCGGGCGGAGACGGCGTCCAGGGCGTCCAGGCCGGCGCCGACGTCGGCGGTGTCGGCGGCTCCGCGCTTGTCCAGGACGGGGGTGGTGTCAGTGCTGGACATGGCGACGGATCTCCCCACGCAGTTCTTCGGTGATCTCGATGGACAGGTCGGCGACGCCGGCGGACTCGATGCGCCGCGGCTGCGGCAGGTCGATGTGCCACTCGCGGGCGATGCGACCGGGGCGGGAGGAGAGCAGCACCACGCGCTGGGCGAGGCGCACGGCCTCGCGCACGTTGTGGGTGACGAACAGGACGGACAGCTGCCGCTCGGCCCAGATCCGGGTGATCTCGTCGTGCAGGACGTCGCGGGTGATGGCGTCGAGCGCGGCGAACGGCTCGTCCATCAGCAGCACCTTGCTGCCCTGGGCGAGGGCGCGGGCCATCGCGACGCGCTGGCGCATGCCGCCGGACAGCTCGTGCACGCGCTTGCCGTAGGAGCCGCTCAGGCGCACGAGTTCGAGGAGCCGCTCGGCCTCGGCGCGCCGCTCGGGGCGGGGGACGCCGGCGAGCTTGAGGGCGAGTTCGATGTTGCGCCCGGCGGTGAGCCAGGGGAACAGCGCGTGCTCCTGGAACATCAGGGCGGGCCGGGCGCCGGGCACCTCGATGCTGCCGCGGGTGGGGCGGTCGAGGCCGGCGACGAGGTTCAGCAGGGTGGACTTGCCGCAGCCCGAGGCGCCGAGCAGCGTGACGAACTCGCCGGGCGCCACGTCGAGGGTGATGTCGTCCAGGACGTGGGTCTGCGCGCCGGGGCGGCCGAAGGACTTGTGCACGTGCGAGATCCGGACGGCGGGCGCGGGCGCGGCGCCGGCGGTGCCGGGGGCGTCCGCCGAGGTGGTCAGTGCCGAGGTCATCCGGGCACCTCCTGCGTGAGTGGTCATGGGCCCCTCCTGCCCGTCGGCGGGCAGGAGGGAGGGGCGGGGAGCTTGGGAGCCGGGGTCCGGCCCCGCCCGTCCGGTGGGCATCGATCGGGGATCGACCGGGCGGGCGGGGGTCCGGACCGCGGAACTGGAGGGGAGACGGCGCTACTTGGCGCCGAGTCCGGCGTCCGCCACGGGGGCCTGGCCCTTGGCCGCGAGCACCTTGTTCAGCGGGCCGAGGTCGTAGATCCCGTTCAGGTTGGGCTTCTTGAGCAGCCCCGCGGTCACGGCGTGGTCGGCCTCGGCCTGCAGGGTGCCGGCCAGCGGGTCGTCCAGGAAGTCGATGTCCGCCCAGGCCGGGTCGAGGATGGCCGGCTCCAGCGCGCTGCCGGACTCCTTCTTGATGGCCTCGTTGGCGTCGGCCTTGGCCTTGTCCGGGTTGGCCTTGATGAAGGCGTTGGCGTTCACCGAGCCGCGCAGCACGGCCTCCACCACGTCCGGGTGCTCCTTGAGGAACTTCTGCGAGACGATGATGTTGGTGATCACGAACTTCTTGTCCGGCCAGAGGTCCTTCTCGTTGAGCAGGACCTTCGCGCCGAGGGTGACCAGCTTGGAGGCGGTGGGCTCGGGCACCCAGGCGCCGTCGATGGAGCCCTGCTTGTAGGCGTCGGGGGTGACCTTGTTGTCGGTGCGCACCACCGAGACGTCCCCGGCGCCGGTGCTCGGGTCGACCTTGTAGCCCTTGCCCGCCAGGTAGTTGAGCAGCGCCACGTCCTGGGTGTTGCCCAGCTGCGGGGTGGCGATCTTCTTGCCCTTGAGGTCGTCGAGGGAGGAGACCTTGTCCGGGTTGACGACCAGCTTGACCCCGCCGGAGGCCGAACCGCCGATGATCCTCAGCGACTTGCCGTCGGACTTGGTGTAGCCGTTGATCGCGGGGGAGGGGCCGATCCAGCCGATGTCGATGGAGCCGGCGTTGAGCGCCTCGATCTCGGCCGGGCCCGCGTTGAAGACCTGGGTCTTGATCTTGGTGGCGCCGAGCTCCTTCTGGAAGAGGCCCTCCTGGAGGCCGACCAGGGCGGTGCCGTGGGTCAGGTTGGCGAAGTAGCCGATCTTGACCGTGTCGGCGGAGAGCTTGTCGCCGGCGGCCGAAGCCCCGGCGGCGGAGGAGCCGGCGTCGCCGGAGGACTTCCCCTCGGCCTTGGAACCGTAGCTGCACGCGGACAGCAGGGCGACGGTCGCCAGGCCGGCGACGGCGGCCGCGGCGGCGCGTCTGATCCGCCCGGCGTTGGGGCGGATGCGGGTATGCAGGAGGGCCTGGATCGGTGCCATGGTGATGTCCCGTTCGCGGACGGACCGTCAGGAGGCGGTCTCGGGGCTGGAGTTCGGAAGGTGGTGCTTGCGGCATCGCGGATGCCGGGCAAGCCGGGCGGCTGCGGGGGAGGCGGCCCGGTGACAGGGCGTTCTCAGCCCTGTCGGCCCACACATCGGGTCAGTCCGCCCTGGCCACTGCC
Source organism: Kitasatospora sp. NPDC057936 (assembly GCF_042887525.1). NCBI lineage: Bacteria > Bacillati > Actinomycetota > Actinomycetes > Kitasatosporales > Streptomycetaceae > Kitasatospora > Kitasatospora sp. NPDC057936. The sequence goes on along the minus strand of NZ_JBHVPD010000010.1, from coordinate 45,222 downwards.
GAGGACGCCGCTGCCGATGCGGCCGCCTTCCTTGTCCATGCCCGAGAACGCCTCGCTGGGCATCAGACCCAGTCCTCCTCTTCGGTGGCGTCGTTGACGTCGGTGCTGCGTACGGTGTCGAAGGCCTCGCCCGCCATGCCGGCGGTGAGGGTGGTGCCGTCGGCCGGGTCGATCAGCAGGAACGATCCGGTGCGGCGGTTGGCGGAGTAGGTGTCGAGCGCCAGCGGCTCGGCGGTGCGCAGCACCACGTGGCCGATGTCGTTGACGTTCAGCCCGTCGGCGCCGGAACGACGCTCCAGGGTGTCGATGTCGATCCGGTAGGAGATCTCCTTGACGAGCGCGCGGACGGTGCGGGTGGTGTGCTTGAGCAGCACCTTGTCCCCGGCGCGCAGCGGGCGCTCGTTGAGGTGGCTGACGGTCGCCTCGATGTCCTTGGTGGGGACGGGGGCGGGGCCGGCCGCGATGAGGTCGCCGCGGGAGACGTCGATGTCGTCGGCGAGGCGCACGGTGATCGACTGGGGGGCCCAGGCGATGTCGGTCTCCTCGCCGAGCGCGTCGATGCCGGCGACGGTGGTGGTGTGGCCGGAGGGCAGGACGGTGACGGCGTCGCCGACGCGCAGCACGCCGGAGGCCAGCTGGCCGGCGTAGCCGCGGTAGTCGGGGTGCGCCTCGGTCTGCGGGCGGATGACGTACTGGACGGGGAAACGGGCGGGCTCGGCGCTCGGGTCGCTGCCGACCGGGACGGTCTCCAGGTGCTCCAGCAGGGTCGGGCCGCCGTACCAGTCCATGTGGGCGGAGGGCTCGACGACGTTGTCGCCGGCGAGGGCCGAGATCGGCACGGCGAGGACGTCCTTGACGCCGAGGGAGGCGGCGTAGGCGGTGAACTCGGCGGCGATGGCGGCGAAGACGGGCTCGGCGTAGTCGACGAGGTCCATCTTGTTGACGGCGAGGACGACGTGCGGCACGCGCAGCAGGGCGGCGACGGCGGCGTGCCGGCGGGTCTGCTCGACGACGCCGTTGCGGGCGTCGACGAGGACGACGGCGAGCTCGGCGGTGGAGGCGCCGGTGACCATGTTCCGCGTGTACTGCACGTGGCCCGGGGTGTCGGCGAGGATGAACCGGCGCCGGGGGGTGGCGAAGTAGCGGTAGGCGACGTCGATGGTGATGCCCTGCTCGCGCTCGGCGCGCAGGCCGTCGGTGAGCAGCGCGAGGTCGGGCGCGGCCTGTCCGCGGTTGCGGGAGGCGTGGGCGACGGCCTCCAGCTGGTCGGCGAGCACGGACTTGGAGTCGTGCAGGAGGCGGCCGACGAGGGTGGACTTGCCGTCGTCGACGGAGCCGGCGGTGGCGAAGCGCAGCAGCGACGTGGCGGTGCCGGTCTGGGTCATGCCGGCCTGGGTGGTGCTGGTCATGGCTAGAAGTACCCCTCGCGCTTGCGGTCTTCCATCGCGGCCTCGGACAGCTTGTCGTCGGCCCGCGTCGCGCCGCGCTCGGTGAGGCGGCTGGCGGCGATCTCGGCGATCACGGCCTCGATCGTGGTGGCGTCGGAGTCGACGGCGCCGGTGCAGGACATGTCGCCGACGGTGCGGTAGCGGATCAGGCGCCGCTGGACGGGCTCGTCCTCGCGGGGCCCGCCCCATTCGCCGGCGGTGAGCCACATGCCGCTGCGGGAGAAGACGTCGCGCTCGTGGGCGTAGTAGATCTCCGGCAGGTCGATGCCCTCGCGCTCGATGTACTGCCACACGTCGAGCTCGGTCCAGTTGGAGAGCGGGAAGACGCGCACGTGCTCGCCGACGGCGTGCCGGCCGTTGTAGAGCGACCACAGTTCGGGGCGCTGGCGGCGCGGGTCCCAGGCGCCGAACTCGTCGCGCAGGGAGAAGACGCGCTCCTTGGCGCGGGCCTTCTCCTCGTCGCGGCGCCCGCCGCCGAAGACGGCGTCGAAGCGGTTGGTCTCGATCGCGTCGAGCAGCGGGACGGTCTGCAGCGGGTTGCGGGTGCCGTCGGGGCGCTCGCGCAGGACGCCGCGGTCGATGAAGTCCTGGACGTGGGCGACGTGCAGGCGCAGGCCGTGCTCGGCGACGACGCGGTCGCGGTAGGCGATGACCTCGGGGAAGTTGTGCCCGGTGTCGACGTGCAGCAGCGAGAAGGGCACCGCGGCGGGCCGGAAGGCCTTGAGCGCCAGGTGCAGCATGACGATGGAGTCCTTGCCGCCGGAGAAGAGGATCACCGGGCGTTCGAACTCCCCCGCGACCTCGCGGAAGATGTGCACCGACTCGGCCTCCAGCGCGTCCAGGTGGGACAGCGCGAACGGGGTGTCGTCGGCCTGCACCGTGTGCTGGGTCGCGGTGGTCATGCGAGGCCCCTTTCGGTCAGGAAGGCGTGCAGCTCGGCGGCGGACTCGGTGACCGCGCGGCCCTGCGTCTGGAGGCGCAGCTCCGGGTGCTCCGGCGCCTCGTACGGGTCGTCGACGCCGGTGAGGCCGGAGATCTCCCCGGCGGCCTGCTTGGCGTACAGGCCCTTGACGTCGCGTTCGGCGCACAGCTCGACCGGGGTGGCGACGTGGATCTCCAGGAACTCGGTGCCGGCGGCGGCGTGGCGCTCGCGGACGGCGGCGCGCGAGTCGGCGAACGGGGCGATCACCGGGGCGAGCACCTTGACGCCGTTGGCGGCCAGCTTCTCGGCGACGAAGCCGATCCGGGTGACGTTGGTGTGCCGGTCCTCGCGGGAGAAGCCGAGGCCCTTGGAGAGGAACTCGCGGATCTCGTCGCCGTCCAGGACCTCGACCCGGTGGCCCTCGGCGCGCAGCCGCTCGGCGAGGGCGAAGGCGAGCGTGGTCTTGCCCGCGCTCGGCAGCCCGGTCAGCCACACGGTGGCGCCGCGCTCGCAGGGGGCGGCCGCGCGGGCCGCCTCTGCGGCTCCGTTGGCGGCCGGTGTGTCGGCTGTCGTCACGGTGGGGTTCCTTCTGGTCGGTTGAGGGTGGTTCGGAGGTTCAGAGGTGGATGCCGCACTCGGTCTTGCCGGAGCCGGACCAGCGGCCGGCCCGCGCGTCCTCGCCCTCGGCGGGCTTGCGGGTGCAGGACAGCGGCGAGCAGCCGATCGAGGTGTAGCCCTCCCACAGCAGCGGGTTGAGCAGCACCCCGTTCGCGGCGACGTAGGCGTCCACGTCGTCCTGCGTCCAGCGGGCGATCGGGGCGAGCTTGACCTTGCGGCGCTTGGGGTCCCACGACACCACCGGGGTGTTCGCCCGGGTCGGCGACTCGTCGCGGCGCAGGCCCGTCGCCCACGCGTCGTAGGCGCCGAGGCCGCGGTTGAGCGGCTCGACCTTGCGCAGCGAGCAGCACAGGTCCGGGTCGCGGTCGTGCAGGTGCGGCCCGTGCTCGGCGTCCTGCTCGGCCACGGTCCTCAGCGGCGTGAGCGTGATGACGTTGACCGGCATCGTCGCGGCGACCGCGTCCCGGGTGCCGATGGTCTCCGCGAAGTGGTAGCCGGTGTCCAGGAACACCACGTCCACGCCGGGGAACACCGAGGAGGCGAGGTGGGCGACGACCGCGTCCTCCATGGAGGAGGTGACGCAGAACCGCTTGCCGAAGGTGTCGGCGGCCCAGCGCAGGATCTCCTGCGGGGTCGCCTCCTCCAGGTCGCGGCCCGCGGCGGTCGCGATCGCCTCGTAGTCAGTCGTCGTGCCGGTCAACTGCGCTTCCCCCTTCGCTCGGTCCCCCCGCGGCGGCGGGCGACAGCAGGCCGAGGAACTTCAACTGGAAGGCCCTGCGGCAGCCGTGGCATTCCCAGGAGCCGTGCCCGGCCTCGGAGGGGCGCAGGTCCTCGTCCCCGCAGTACGGGCAGAAGAACGGTGCGGCTCGCTCACTCATGAGAGCTGCTCCTCGGTGGCCCGGGCCGTCCACTGGGCGAAGCGCTCGTCCTCGGTGCGGTCGGCCTGGTAGCGGGTCAGGAGCCGCTCGACGTAGTCGGGCAGGCCCGCGCTGGTGACCTTCAGGCCGCGGACCTTGCGGCCGAACCCGGCCTCCAGGCCCAGTGCGCCGCCCAGGTGCACCTGGTAGCCCTCGACCTGGTCGCCGTGCTCGTCGGTGACCAGCTGGCCCTTGAGGCCGATGTCGGCGACCTGGATGCGGGCGCAGGCGTTCGGGCAGCCGTTGATGTTGATGGTCAGCGGCTCGGCGAACTCCGGAAGGCGCTCCTCCAGTTCGTCGATCAGGGTGCGCCCGCGCTCCTTGGTCTCGACGATGGCGAGCTTGCAGTACTCGATGCCGGTGCAGGCCATCGTGCCGCGGCGGAACGGCGACGGCGTGACGCGCAGGTCGAGCGCCTCCAGGCCGGCCACCAGCGACTCGACCCGGTCCTCGGCGATGTCGAGGACCAGCATCTTCTGCTCGGCGGTGGTGCGCACCCGGTCGCTGCCGTGGGCCTCGGCGAGGTCGGCGATCTGGCCGAGCAGCTTGCCGTCCACCCGGCCGACGCGCGGGGCGAAGCCGACGTAGAAGCGGCCGTCCTTCTGCTTGTGGACGCCGACGTGGTCGCGCCAGCGGCCGGCCGGCTCGGCGGGCGCGGGGCCGTCGGTCAGCGCGCGCCCGAGGTACTCGTCCTCCAGCACCCGGCGGAACTTCTCCGGGCCCCAGTCGGCGACGAGGAACTTCAGGCGGGCGCGGTTGCGCAGGCGGCGGTAGCCGTAGTCGCGGAAGATGCCGATGACGCCGCCGTAGACGTCGGCCACGTCCTCCAGCGGGACCCAGGCGCCCAGGCGCACGCCGAGCTTCGGGTTGGTGGACAGGCCGCCGCCGACCCACAGGTCGAAGCCGGGACCGTGCTCGGGGTGCACGACGCCGACGAAGGCGACGTCGTTGATCTCGTGCGCGACGTCGAGCAGCGGGGAGCCGGAGACCGCGGACTTGAACTTGCGCGGCAGGTTGGAGAAGTCCGGGTTGCCGATGAAGCGGCGCTGGATCTCCTCGATGGCGGGGGTGCCGTCGATGATCTCGTCCTCGGCGACGCCGGCCACCGGCGAGCCCAGGATGACGCGCGGGGTGTCGCCGCAGGCCTCGGTGGTGGACAGGCCGACGGCCTCCAGCTTCTGCCAGATCGCCGGGACGTCCTCGATCCGGATCCAGTGGTACTGGACGTTCTGGCGGTCGGTCAGGTCGGCGGTGTTGCGGCCGTACTGCTCGGACACCTCGGCGATCGCCCGCAGCTGGGCGACGGTCAGCCGGCCGCCGTCGACGCGCACGCGGAGCATGAAGTACTCGGCGTCGAGCTCGTGCGGATCCAGGATCGCGGTCTTGCCGCCGTCGATGCCCTCCTTGCGCTGGGTGTACAGCCCCCACCAGCGCATCCGCCCGCGCAGGTCGGCCGGGTCGATCGAGTCGAAGCCGCGGTGCGCGTAGATCGTCTCAATGCGTGTCCGCACATTGAGACCGTCGTCGTCCTTCTTGAACTGCTCGTTGGCGTTCAGCGGGGTGTGGTGCCCCATGCCCCACTGGCCCTCACCGCGGTGGCGGGTCACCTTGCGGACCCCGGCGGGGCGGCGCTCGGCGGCACTGTCGGCCGTGGGCTCGACGGTCTCGGGGGAGGTGGCCATGGTGAAGTCCTTCGGGGCAGGTGGCTCTGACGCCGGGTGGGTCGCTGGGCGTGCTCGACCGGGCGGTGCTCCTGTGACCTGCTGTTTCTCAGGACCGTGAGGGCAGTGACCGGGCCGGGCGGGCGCCGTGCGCATCCACGTCGGCGGGGATGGCGAGGTGGTGGCGCCGGGGTGCGGTGGTGGCGGCGGGGTGGGGCTCAGGTCACCGGACAGATGGCGCTGGACACGCGAAGGAGATCGACGTGGAGTCGACCTACCAGGGTGGTTCCGGCGCTAGGCATGGCAAGAGATTCGCACGGCGCACGACTCGCGGTCCACTAACGTCCGCATCATGGACGCTGTGGTTTCGGAATGCGGGACGCCGCCGCGTTCCCGCCGCTCCCCCCGCCGCCCGCCCGGAAACCGGCGGACGCACGCCCGGGGCCCCGCTGAGATCAACCGGCCGGGCCCGGCCCGATACCGTTAGCCCTGTGCAAGCAGCAGGCGATACGAGCAGACCGCACCCCGAGCGGCCCTCCCGACGCCGGGGCAAGGGCTCCCGGCGCGCGGCCAAGCAGGCCACCTGGCGCCGCACGGCGTGGGAACTGGTCCGGGACACCACCAACACCTGCGTCGAGTACCGGGTCACCGGCCTCGCCGCCGAGGCGGCCTTCTTCACCCTGCTGTCGATCCCGCCGCTGCTCCTCGGCCTCGCCGCGACCCTCGGCTACCTCGACCAGGTCCTCGGCGCCGGCACCATCGAGCGCCTCAAGCACGACATCGTCTCGGCCTCCGGGACGGTCCTCTCCGACTCCTCCATCAACGACGTCGTCGTGCCGCTGCTCAACCAGGTGTTCGACACCACCCGGCCCGACCTCATCTCGATCGGCTTCCTGCTCTCGCTGTGGTCCGGCTCCAGGGCCCTCTACATCTTCATCGACACCATCACCGTCATGTACGGCCTCGACGGCAAGCGCGGCATCGTCAAGACCCGCCTCATGTCCCTCGGCCTCTACCTCGGCGCCCTCCTCATCGGCTCCCTCGTGCTGCCGCTGCTCATGGCCGGGCCCGGCCTCGTCGAGAACGCCGTACCGGGCATCGCCGGGCTCGTCGGCGCCGCCTACTGGCCCGTCGCCATCGCCCTGCTGATCGTCTCCCTCACGACGCTCTACCACCTCGCCGTGCCCGTCTCCACGCCCTGGCGCGAGGACATCCCCGGCGCCCTCGTCGCCCTCGTCGTCCTCGTCTTCTGCAGCGTCGCGCTGCGCCTGTACCTCGTCAGCTCCGTCGAGGGCCCCTCCGTCTACGGCTCGCTGGCCGCGCCCGTCGCCGTCCTGCTGTGGATCTTCGTCGTGGCGCTCGCCGTGCTCATCGGCGCCGCCATGAACGCCGCCATAGACCGGCGCTGGCCCACCCTGGAGACCGCCGACGCCCGCGCCGAGAACGAGCGCGCCCACGAGGCCGCCGCCGCGGCCACGGTCCGCGAGGTCGCCGCCCGGCGCGCCGCCGAACGCGCCCGCCGGGCCCGCGAACTCGGCCTCGCCGAAGGCGCCGAGGAGGAGTGGGGCGAGGACGAGGGCGACGACGTCGACGTGCCCTCCGAGTACCCCGAGCGCTGGGCCGACGTCCTCGCCGCCGACAACGTGCGCGGCCGCCTCACCGCCCGCGGCGGCCCCCACCACCGGCCCACCCCGCCGCCGCCCGACAGCGACCGGCCCACCGCCCCGCCCCCGGAGTACCCGCCGCCCGGCTACCCGCCGCGGCCGCCCTGGGACCAGCAGCGGTAGGACGTGCGACCGGGCCTCCCCCGCGGGTGCGGGGGAGGCCCTGTGTCGTTCGCTGCTTCGCTTGCTGCTTCGCTGCGGCCGGTGTGCCCGGTGTGCCCGGTGTGCCCGGTGTCCCGGTGTTTCCGGGGCGCCCTTGCGGCCCGTCAGGCGGTCGCCGGGTTCTGGTTCGGCGGGTACGGGCCGGGCGGGTACGGAGTCGACGGCTGCGGAGTCGACGAGTGCGGAGTCGACGAGTGCGGTCCGGACGGCTGCGCCGGCGTGTGGAAGCCGCCGCCCAGCGTGCCGTCCGGCCGGGACGGATCCGGGGCGGTGCCGTAGCCGGGCGCCGTCGGGAAGTCCGCCACCGCGCCCGGCCGGCCTGCCTGCTGCCCACTCGCCTCGGGCGCGGGCTCGGACCCCGGGCCCGACGGCGTGCCGTGCGCGGGCGTCCGGCCCGGGGTCTGACCGGCCTGGCCGTCCCCCTGACCGGCCTGGCCGGCCCTCTGGTCGCCCTGGGCCGGGCGCTTCGAGGCCACCTGCGCCGGGAAGTCCGTGCTCGGCAGCGCCGGCTCCAGCGCCGTCCGCCCCGCCGAGTCGCTCAGTTTGATCAGCAGTGCCACCGTCAGCCAGTTCGCCAGCAGCGACGAACCGCCCGCCGCCAGGAACGGCAACGCCTTGCCGGTCAGCGGCACCAGGCCGCTCACCCCGCCGACCACCACGAACACCTGCAGCGCCAGCGCCGTCGACAGACCCGTCGCCAGCAGCTTCCCGAACGGGTCGGTCAGCCCGACCGCCGTCCGCAGACCCCGCTGCACCAGCAGCAGGTACACCAGCAGCACGGCCGTCACCCCGGCCAGGCCCAGCTCCTCGCCGATGGTCGTGAAGACGAAGTCGCTGCGCCCGGCGAAGCCGATCAGCCACGGCCGGCCCGAGCCCAGGCCCGTCCCGGTCAGGTGCCCGGTGCCCAGGCTGAACAGCGCCTCGGCCGGCTGGTCGGAGATGATCGCCTTGTCGTGCACCGGCTTGTAGATGTCGAGCGGGTGCAGCCACGCCTCGACGCGGCCGTGCACGTGCGGCTCCAGGGTGCCGACCACCGCCGCGCCGCCGACCGCCATCAGCAGGCCGAGCACCACCCAGCTGGTGCGCTCGGTCGCCACGTACAGCATCACGACGAAGATGCCGAAGAAGATCAGCGAGGTGCCGAGGTCGCGCTCGAAGATCAGCACCAGCAGGCTCATCACCCAGATCGCCAGCACCGGCCCGGCGTGCCGCCCGCGCGGCAGGGTCATGCCCCAGATCTTGCGGCCGGCCAGCGCGAGCGCGTCCCGCGAGGCCATCAGGTAGCCGGCGAAGAAGATCGTGATCGCGACCTTGACGAACTCGTCCGGTTCGAAGGAGAGCCCGAACAGGCGGATCCAGCGCTTGGCGCCGAAGTCCTCCGGACGCCCGGGGAAGAACGCGGGCGCGGCCAGCAGGACGAGCGCCCCCGCCATCAGGATGTAGACGTAGCGCTGGAAGAACCGGTGGTGCTTGATGAACACCACCAGCGCGAGGGACACCACGACCGCGATGAACACCCACATGAACTGCTGCGGCGCGGCCGGGAGCTTCTGGAAGTCGCCCTTCTTCGCGTGCGCCGCCGCGTAGGAGATGTCCAGCCGGTCCAGCAGCATCAGCCCGAAACCGGTCAGGAACACGCCCAGCGGCAGGATCAGCGGGTCCGCGTACGGGGCGAACCGGCGCACCGCCATGTGCGCCGCGCCCACCAGCCCGACCAGGGGCAGGAGCCGCATCAGCAGGTTCGGCGGCATCTTGCCGGTCAGCGCCAGATCGGCGTCGATGTGTCCCGCCACACAGACGGCCACCGCGAGGGCCAGCAGGCCCAGCTCGATGTTGCGGTGGCGCGCCGCCAGCCGGCGGCCCTCGCCGCGTGCAGTGCTTTGCACCCTTGTCGTCCCCTTGTTGTCACCCACGTGGCCGGTATGCCGACGGTGCATCCTGCCAGACGAACGTGCCCCTCCGCCGGTTGCGCATGGGGACGGAACGGGGCGAAAACTTTGCCTCGGCAAAGCTTCGGCAAGGTTTGGCAAAGCCTTGTTCAGGGTGGGGTATAGAGAGGCCCCCTGGCCGCGGTGATCCACTGCCCACCGGCCATCATGGCGGGGCGCCGGACACCGCGAACGGACCCCGGCGCACCCCGAGCCCGCCCGGGCACGGGGCCGGCGGCAGCACGGCGTGGACGAGGTGGCGGACGGATGGACGGCTCGGTGCAGGCGCTCGGCTACAGCGGGCCGCCGGCCTGGCAGTGGTCCGACCTCGCCACCTCGTGGACCGCCGAACCCCTCGTCCTCGGCCTCTCCGTCCTCCTCGGCGCCTGGTACCTCCTTGCCGTCCGGGCCGTCCACCGCACCGGCGGCGAACGCTGGCAGCCCACCCGCACCGCGGCCTTCCTCGGCGGGCTGCTCCTGTGGATCTGGGCCACCTGCTCCGGCCTCGGCCTCTACGACCGCGTCCTCTTCACCGACCGGGCCGTCCAGGTCGTCCTGCTGCTCATGGTCGTCCCGCTGCTGCTCGCGCTCGGCGCGCCGGTCTCGCTGCTCGTCGGGTCCGCGTCCGAGCGGCGGCGCGAGCGGATCCTGCGGGCGCTGCGCAGCAAGCCGTCCAAGGTGCTGATGTTCCCGGCCGTCTCGACCGCGCTGCTGATGGCGCCGCCGTGGCTCCTCTACTTCACGCCCTGGTACGAGTGGTCGGTCTCCAGCGGCGCCGGGAACCTCGTGCTGCACTTGGTGCTCGTGCTGCTCGGGCTCGCCTACTTCTGGCCGCGGCTCCAGATCGACCCCGTCGGGCACGAGTACCCGCACCTGGTCGGGCTGTTCATCACCTTCGCCGAGGTGATCTTCGACGCCGGGCTCGGGATCGTCCTCATCTACGGCGGCCACCTCGTCGCCGAGCACCACTACGTCGCCCTCGGGCGGCCCTGGGGGCCGAGCCTCGCGCAGGACCAGACCTGGGGCGGCAACGCCTTCTGGGTGCTGGGGGACCTCGTCGGGCTGCCGTTCCTGGCCGCGCTCGTGCGGCGCATGGTGGTGCAGGGGCGCGAGGAGATCAAGGCCGTGGACGCCGAGCTGGACGCCCGCTTCGAGGAGGCGGCGGCCCAGGCGCGCGCGGAGGGTCGCGAGGAGGAAGAGGAGACCGGGATGCGGCCCTGGTGGCTGGACGACCCCAACCTCAAGCACCGCTACGGCGGCTGATCCCGCCCTCACCCGCGCATTTCCGCAGGTCAAAAACCTGTTGGCGCGGGAACTGTTCTTCGCTAGCGTTTCTCCCGTCCGGTTCGGGCGCCCTCTTCGGGCCGCCCGAGGAGTAGAGAGCAGGAGGTGAGCCCCATGGCCGTCGTTGCCCCGATAGCTGCCCTGGGCAGCACGCGCGATCACCTCCTTTTCCCGGCCGCCGGCTGACGTTCCGAGCCAGCCGCAGCCCGCCGGGATCATCTCCTCCCGAAGGGCCCACTGCGTTGTTCAACGCTGCCTCCGTTCCGTCGTACCCCTCTTCTTCCTCCTCGTCCTCCCCGGCCGCTGAGCACATCGAGCTGCCTGAGCACGCCGAGCGCTCTGAGCACTTCGAGCGCCCTGAGCACGCCGAGAGCTCTGAGCTCTCCGCCGCGCTGTCCGGCTACGGCTGGACGGCCGAGCTCGACGAGCTGTTCAACCCGCTCGCCGAGGCCGGTCTCGTCCCGGCCCGCATCGTCCGCGTCGACCGCGGCCAGTGCGACGCCGTCCTGGCCGACCCCGAAACCGGCGAAGCGCGCACCGTCCGGCTCGACACCCGGCCGGTCGGCGACGCCGACATGATCAACTGCCCGTGCACCGGCGACTGGGCCGCCGTCGACCTCGACGCCCAGCCCATGGCCGCGGTCACGGCGCTGCTGCCGCGCAGCACCGCGATCATCCGCAAGGTCGCCGGCAAGCGCTCCGACGGCCAGGTGCTCGCGGCCAACGTCGACACCGTCCTGATCGCCGCCTCCCTCGCCGCCGACCCCGACCTCGGCCGGATCGAACGCTTCCTCGCCCTCGCCTGGGAGTCCGGCGCCGAACCCGTCGTCGTCCTCACCAAGGCCGACCTCGTCGACGACGCCGAGTTCATCCGCGCCGACGTCGAAGGCGTCGCCCCCGGCGTCACCGTGCTCGTCGTCAGCGCCGAGACCGGGGAGGGCATGGACGTCCTGCGCGCCTGCACCCCCGGCACCACCGCCCTCATCGGGCAGTCCGGCGTCGGCAAGTCCACCCTCACCAACGCGCTCGCGGGCGCGGCTGTCATGACCGTCCAGGCCGCCCGCGACGTCGACCAGAAGGGACGCCACACCACGACCACCCGCGAACTCATAGCGCTGCCCGGGGGCGGCGTGCTCATCGACACCCCCGGACTGCGCGAAGTCGGCCTCTACGGCGGTGAGGGCGTGGACCTGGCCTTCGCCGACATCGCCGAGCTGGCCGAGGAGTGCCGCTTCCACGACTGCGGCCACCACACCGAGCCCGGCTGCGCCGTCCAGGCCGCGCTGGAGGAGGGCACGCTGCCGCAGCGGAGGTGGGAGAGCTACCGCAAGCTCCAGCGCGAGAACGAGTGGATCGCGTCCCGGTCGGACGCCCGGCTCGCCTCGGCGCGGCTGAAGAAGTGGAAGACGATCACCAAGTCGATGCGGAAGGAGAACGGCCCGGTCCGGCGCTGACACCGCACACCCCGCAAGGCTGGGCACCGGGCCCGGTGCCCAGCCGGCGGAGGGTGGCGAGGGTTGGAGGGCTGTGGCAGAGGGGTGCACTTGAGGGCTGTACCTGATGGCTGTGCCAGAGGGCCGCGCCGGGTGGCGGGCGGGTGGGTGGGTGAGGTGGCCGAGGCGGCCGAGGTGGGTGGTGGGCGCGCGCGGGTGGGTGGGTGGCGGAGGGTGGGAGGGGGAGGGGGGAGGGGAGGGGGCCCGGCCGGTCAGGTCCGTAACTCTCAAGCAGCGGTCCCGTGGGGGGGGCCGCCGGGGGGCGGGCGCGCCCCGGGGGGGGAACGCGGCGGGGGAGGGGGGGGGGTGGGGGGGGGGGTGGCCCCCACCCACAGAGT
>NZ_JBHVPD010000010.1:0-32777 GCF_042887525.1 Kitasatospora sp. NPDC057936 | reverse complement strand
GCGGTCGGGCGACCTCCCCCCACCGCCGGGGGGCCGGCGGCTCCGCGCCCCCGCCCCCCCCCCCGACGGGCGAGACAGCCGAGGAGGAGAGGGAGGGGAAGCGGGAGGAGGAAGCCCCCCGACGGTCATGTCCGATTCCCGCCAGTCGACACCCCTCCGGTGCCGCAGACTGGACAGCGTGATCGACGACGACATCCGGTATCGAGCCGTGGACAGCCGGGACTCCCGCTTCGACGGCGTCTTCTTCACCGCCGTCACGACGACCGGCATCTACTGCCGGCCGAGCTGCCCCGCGGTGACGCCCAAGCGCACCAACTGCGTCTTCTACCCGAGCGCCGCCGCCGCCCAGGGCGCCGGCTTCCGCGCCTGCCGCCGCTGCCGCCCCGACTCGGTGCCCGGCTCGCCGGAGTGGAACCACCGGGCCGACCTGGTCGGCCGGGCGATGCGCCTGATCGGCGACGGCCTCGTCGACCGCGAGGGCGTCGCCGGCCTCGCCCACCGCCTCGGCTACAGCGCCCGCCAGCTCCAGCGCCAGCTCATCGCCGAACTCGGCGCCGGCCCGATCGCGCTCGCTCGCGCCCGCCGCGCCCAGACCGCCCGGCTGCTCCTGCAGACCACCGAACTCCCGGTCACCGACGTCGCGTTCGCGGCCGGCTTCGCCTCCGTCCGGCAGTTCAACGACACCGTCCGCGAGGTCTACGACCGCACCCCGAGCGGCCTGCGGGCCGAGGTCGCGGCCGGCCGCCGCATCGCGACCCCGGCCGGCGGCCTCACCCTGCGCCTCGCCTATCGCGGCGCGATCGACAGCGACCACCTGATCGACTTCCTCGCCCTGCGCGCGGTCCCCGGCGTGGAGGAGGTCGTCCCCGGCGCGCGCCCCGGCGTCCGCACCTACCGCCGTACCCTCGCGCTCCCCTACGGTCATGGCATCGCCGAGGTCGACGGCCTCGCGCCCGGCGACGAGCGCACCCGCGGGTGGCTCGACTGCCGCCTCCTCCTCGCCGACCTGCGCGACCTGCCGACGGCCGTCCAGCGCCTGCGCGTCCTCTTCGACCTCGACGCCGACCCCGACGCCGTCGACGAGCAGCTCGGCGCCGACCCGCTCCTCGGCCCGCTGGTCCGCGAGCGTCCCGGCCTGCGCTCGCCCGGCCACGTCGACCCGCACGAGCTCGCCGTCCGCGCCGTGCTGGGCCAGCAGATCACCGTCGGCGCGGCCCGCACCCTGGCGGGCCGGCTCGCCGAGAAGTACGGCACCGCCCTGCCCGAGCCCAACGGCGGCCTGCGCCTGCTCTTCCCGACGGCGGCCGCCCTGGCCACCGCCGACCCCGAGGACTTCGCGATGCCCGCCGCCCGCCGCCGGGCGCTCACCGGCCTCTGCGCCGCGCTCGCCGAGGGCGTGGTCCGGCTGGACGGCGGCGTCGACCGGGAGCAGTCGGCCGAGCAGCTGATGGGCCTGCCCGGCATCGGCCCCTGGACGGTCGGCTACCTGAGGATGCGGGCGCTCGCCGACCCCGACGTCTTCCTCCCGAGCGACATCGGCGTCAAGCACGGCCTCGTCCGCCTCGGCGCCCCCGGCGACCCCAAGTCCGCCGCCCGTGCCGCCGAGGCGTGGGCCCCCTGGCGCTCCTACGCGGTCCACCGGCTGTGGGCCGGGTCCGCGAGCGCCACCAGTACCGGAACGGAGAACGCACGAGCATGACCACGACCGTGTTCACGACCATGGAGAGCCCGTTCGGCCGGCTGCTGCTGAGCGGCGTCCGGCCCGACGGGGACGGTCCGGCCGCGCTGGCCACCGTCACCGCCCCCGGCCAGAAGTACGCCCTCGCCGAGCCCGCCGACGACTGGGTCCTCGACCCGGAGTCCCTCGCCGAGCCGGTGGCCCAGCTGACCGCCTACTTCGCCGGTGAGCGCACCGGGTTCGACCTGCCGCTCGCCCCGGAGGGCACCGACTTCCGGCGGCGGATCTGGGCGGCCCTGGACGAGATCCCGTACGGCGAGACCGTCACGTACGGCCGGCTCGCCGCGATGGCGGGCGAGTCGCCGCGGGCCGTGCGCGCCGTCGGCGGCGCCGTGGGTGCGAACCCGCTCCTCATCGTCCGCCCCTGCCACCGCGTCCTCGGGGCCGGCGGGGCCCTCACCGGCTTCGCGGCCGGGGTCGACCGCAAGCGCTGGCTCCTGGAGCTGGAGAGCGGCACCCTGTTCTGAGTGCCGGCCGGCCCGGCCCCGATTCCTAATGCCGCCCTGCCCGGCCCCGATTCCGAGTGCCGTCCCGCCACGTCCCGTCCCACCCCGCCCCGCCCCGTGCCGAGCCGGGTCTACGCCCGAAGGTCGACGCGCCAGTTGTGGCTCCGCATGAGGCGGCCGGGCGGGAACTCGAAGTCCGTCTCCCCGAGCAGCGTGAAGCCGGCCTTCTCGCAGACGGCGTTCGACGCGGGATTGTCGACCGACGGGAAGGCGTGCAGGTACCGGTGCCGGGCCTCGCGGCGGGCGGCGGCGACGGCCGCGCGGGTCGCGGCCACGGCGATGCCCCGGCCCTGGAAGGGCGGGAGGACGTTCCACCCCATCTCGTGGACCGTCCCGCCCTCCCACGTCCGGGTGCCGTAGCCGACGGTGCCGACGGGTTCGCCGCCGGGGAGCAGCTCGATCCGGTACATGCAGCCGAGACCGGAGGGGACGAAGTCGAGGTAGCGGGCGTGCCGGACGAGCAGCTGCTCCTCGCTCTCCGGGCCGCCGACGTGCGTCTTCATCTCCGGCGTGTTGACCCGGCGCAGCAGCGCGAGGTCGGCGTCCGTCCAGGGTTCGAGGTGTACCAGTGCCGTGTTCACGGCACGCACGGTAGTGCTCGTGGGGTGGGCGTGACCAGCGGTTATTCGGCGGTCGGGGTGGGGCCGGCGAGGGCGCGGGCGAGCTGGTCGAGGGCGGGCAGGGCCTGGAAGACGGCGTCGCGGTCGGCGGGGTCGAGGGTGCCGAGGGCGTCGGCGATGCGGCGTTCGTGGGCGTGCTGCCAGTCGTCGAGCTGGCGCTGGCCGGCGGGGGTGAGGGCGATGCGGGCGGTGCGGCGGTCGCCGGGGTCGGCCTGGCGGTCGACGAAGCCGGCGTCGAGGAGTTTGCCGACGAGGCCGCTGACGGTGTTGGGTGCGAGTCGCTGGCGGGCGGCGAGTTCGCCGACGCGCAGGGGTGCGGCGGCGAGGGTCTGGAGGAGTTCGACCTGGGCCATGGGGAGGGATTCCCACGGGTAGTCGGTGCGGATGCTGCTGCGCAGGGCGCGGCGCAGGCGGGTGACGACGTCGGTCAGCCGGCGGGCGTGTTCGACCGACGTTTCGGGGGTTCCGGTGGCGGAGTCGGGAACGTGCGGTGACGACGGCATGGCGGACAGCGTATCGCCTGGTACGGACGCTTCGGCCGGCCCGGTGGGGGTGCCGGGGAGCCGGTTCGGGCGCTGCCCCCGGCCGCTGCGCCGGCCCACGCGGATCGCCGGCCGAACCGCCGGCCGAACCGCCGGCCGAACCGCCGGCCGAACCGCCGGCCGAACCGCCGGCCGAACCGCCGGCCACACCCCGTGCGCATCTGATTCCGATCAGGTCGTAGAAAGAACATGTCTGCATCCGATATATTGAGTGACATGAACGCCACCGTCCTCGCCGCGCGGCTGCTCACCGAGCGCCCCAGGCCCCGCGGCATAGCCGGCTGGCGCCACGCCCACTGGCTGGCCGTCGGCACCGTGTGTCTCGGCGCCTTCCTCGGTCAGCTCGATGCCAGTGTGATCGCCCTGGTCTTCCCGGCCCTCGGCCGTCACTTCGGCGCGGGTTTCGCCGCCGTCGAGTGGGTCGCCCTCGCCTACCTGCTCGTCCTGGTCGCCCTGCTGGCCCCCATCGGCTGGCTGTCCGACCTGGTGGGCCGCAAGACGATGTACATCGGCGGTTTCGCCGTCTTCGGCCTGTCCTCGCTCTGCGCCGGGTTCGCCGGCGGCCTCTGGATCCTGGTCGGCTGCCGGGCCGTGCAGGCCGTCGGCGCCGCGATGATGCAGGCCAACAGCGTCGCGCTGGTGGCGCGCGGCGTGCCCGAGCACGCGATGCGGCGCGCGCTCGGCATCCAGGCGGCCGCCCAAGGCCTAGGGCTGGCGCTCGGGCCGACCCTCGGCGGGCTGCTGGTCGAGCACGCGTCGTGGCAGTGGGTGTTCTGGGTCAACGTGCCGATCGGCGTGCTCGGCATCGTCGCCGGCTGGTACCTGCTGCCGCGCACCAGGGCGGAGCGCGCGGCGGTCGTGCCCGGGCCGCGTCTGCCCCTTGGGAAGGCGCACCGCTTCGACTTCCCCGGCATGCTGCTGATCACCGGCGCCACCACGGCGCTGCTGCTCGCCCTGTCCACGGCCTCGGGCCTGCCGCTGCCCGGTTGGCTCGTCGCCGTCCTCCTCGTGGCCTCGGCCGTCCTGACGCTCGCGCTGGTCCGCCAGGAGCAGCGGGCCGCCCGGCCGATCCTGGCGCCCGGGCTGGTCAACACGCCGGGCGTGCGGTCCGGGCTGGTGGTCGCGCTGATCGGGTACCTGCTGCTGTTCTGCCCGCTCGTGCTGGGCCCGGTGCTGCTGACCGGAGCGGGCGTGTCGACGGCCGGCGCGGGCCTGGTGATCACGCTGCTGCCGGCCGCGTTCGCGGTCGCGGCGACGGTCGGCGGCGGGCTGCTGCCGCGCGGCTGGTCGGACGTGACGAGGTGTCGCTCCGGCGCGGTGACGGCGGGTGCCGGACTGCTGCTGTTCGCCCTGCTGCCGGTCTCGGCCGGGGTGTCGGCGGTCCCGCTGCTGGTCGCCGGGTACGGTCTGGGCCTGCTGCTGCCGGCGAACAACGCGCTGGTGATGCGGGCGATCCCGGCGGCCTGCTCGGCGGTCGGCGGCGGCATGGTGAACATGGCGCGCAGCCTGGGCACGGCGCTCGGCATGGCGCTGTCCGTCCTGGGTGTCCACCTGGCGGGCGCGGCGTCCGGTGGGCGGACGGTGCTGCTGGTCCTCGCGGGGGTCGCGGCGGCGGCCGTGCTCCTCACCCGGCCGGTCCGCCCGGTCCGCCCTGCCCGCCCTGCCGGCCCAGCCGGCCCCGCCCGCTCCTGACGGGCGACTAGGACACGGCGTTCAGCGCGTCCTGGGCCCGGTTGAGGCCGAGCCGCACGAGCGTCTCCACCGCGTCCGCGCAGCGGTCCAGCACGCTCGGCAGGGCGACGAGCTCATCCTCCGAGAACTTCTTCAGGACGAAGTCGCCGACGCTCTGCCCCTTCGGCGGGCGGCCGAGGCCGAAGCGCAGCCGGACGAAGTCGCGGGTGCCGAGGACGTCGCCGACCGAGCGCACGCCGTTGTGCCCGCCGGGGCCGCCGCCGCGCTTGAGCTTGCAGGAGCCGAACGCGAAGTCGAGGTCGTCCTGGACCACCACCAGCTGCTCGACGGGCACGCCGTGGCGCCGCATCAGGCCGGCCACCGGGCGGCCGGACAGGTTGATGAACCACTGCGGCTTGACGAGCAGCACCCGCCGGCCGTCCACCTCGATCTCGGCGACCCGGCTGCCGATCGCGCGCCGCCGGAACCGCGCGCCGTGCCGCTCGGCGAGCCGGTCGACGGCGAGGAAGCCCGCGTTGTGCCGGGTGAGCCGGAACCAGGGGCCGGGGTTGCCGAGGCCGGCGACGAGCCAGGGGGCGGCGGGGGTCATGTTCGGTGCTCCAGAGCGCAAGGGGGAACGAACCGGGGGCCGGTTCGAGAAATCAGGGTCGAAAGAGAGCGGGGTGCGGTGGGGACGACGGAACATTCCGTCGTCCCCACCGCACCCCTGGCCGGTCAGGCCGTGCGGACGCGGCTCAGGAGGCGGGCACGCCGGGGGCGGCGCCGCGCTCCTTGAGCATGTCGGTCATCAGCTCCAGCTCGGAGGTCTGGGCGACCACCATCGACTGGGCGAGCCGCTTCTCGCTGTCGTTCTTCGCCAGGTCCACGTAGCCCTGGGCCATCTCGACGCCGCCCTTGTGGTGCTCGATCATCAGCTGCAGGTAGTACACCTCGGCGTCCCTGCCGCTGAGCGTGCGCAGCTTCGCCAGCTGGGCGTTGGTCGCCATGCCGGGCATCAGCGAGCCGTCGTGGGCCTGGTAGTCGTGGCCCATGTCCATCCACGCCATCGGCTTGGCCGGCGAGTGCTGCGACAGCCCCCACTGGTCGAGCCAGCCCATCATCATGCCGCGCTGGTTGGCCTGGGTGTTGATGATGTCGAACGCCAGGGTGCGGGTCGGCTCGTCGGAGGTGCGGTCCCGGACGATGAACGACAGGTCCACCGCCTGCTGGTGGTGGGTCGCCATGTCGCGGGCGAACCCGGCCTCGGGTGAGCCGTCCGCCGGGACGGTCAGCGAGGACGAGCCGGAGGCCGACGTCCCGCTCGCCACCAGGGCCGGCACGCCGAGCGCCAGCGCGACGGCGGCGGCCAGCGCGGCCGGCCACCAGAGCCGGCGCCGTGGCCGGGCGGCGACGGCCTGCGGTTCGTCGGCGTCCTGCGGTCCGTCGGCGTCCTGCGGATCCCCGGGGGTCACGGGCTTCCCGGCGGTCACATCTGCCCCATGGTGCAGGAGGCGCCGGGCTCCTGCGTCTGCTTGCCCTGGACGTACTTGGTGAAGAACTGGTTGACCCGGGGGTCGGAGGCGCTGTCGACGACGAGCTGGGTGCTCCAGGCGTTCAGGGTGATGGTGCCCTGCTCGTCCGGGTAGGGGCTCATGAGCGAGTACGGGGTGGCCTTGACCTTGTCGGAGAGGGTCTTGACGTCCTCCGGGGTGGCCTTGCCGTTGTAGGTCACCCAGACCGCGCCGTGCTCCAGCGAGTGGACGGCGCGCTCGTTCTCGACCGGCTGGTCGTAGACGTGGCCCATGCAGTCCAGCCAGACCGCGTTGTGGTCGCCGCCGACCGGCGGGGTCATCGGGTAGGTGACCTTGTCCTTGACGTGGTTGCGGCTCAGGTCGCCGAAGGTCTTCACGCCCGGGATGTCCGCGTTGGCGGCGACCTCCTGGGCGTGCTTCTTGTCGCTCTGGTCCTTGAGGACCCAGGCGATGGCACCGCCGGTGCCGGCGACCAGGACGCAGGCGGCGACGATCGCGATGATCTTGTTGCGGCGGTCGCGGCGCTGCTCGGCGGCGCGCAGCTCGGCGATCCGGGCGCGGCGGTCGGTGGCGCCCTGCTGCTTGTTCTTGCTGGACTGCTTGGAGGCGGAACCCATGATGGTTGTCCTTTGTCCCCGCGCGCCCGGCTGGGGCGGCGGTCGGATGAAGTGGGGAGGGCGGATCCGTCCGGTGGCGGACGGCGGGTTCCGCTCAGGAGCGGTGCACCTGGAGTTCGTGCAGATCGGGTGCGGGGTGCGGGCCGACGAGCAGTCCGGCGGGGGCGACCCGGGGCAGCGCCTCGGGGGCCGGTGCGTGCGGTGACACCACCGGCTGCGGGTGCGGCGGCGGGTTGGGCAGCTGGGCGTCCTGGCCGCAGTACGGGTGGCTGGAGCAGCCGTTGTCCCGCTGCGGGGGACGGCCGTCGGCCGAGCACCAGGTCCAGTGACGCGGTCCGTCGACGTGCGGGTGGTGATCGGCGGGCTTGGCGGTGCGGCCGGTGGCCGTGCCCGCGGTGGCCTCCGTGGCGCCGGAGACGGTGGTGACCGCCGTCACGGTGGACGGCGCCGGGGAGCCCTGGTCGGCGGCCATCGCCCGGCCCGAGCAGGGCAGTGCCGTCAGCAGCCCGACCAGCAGCAGGATCCACAGCACACCCGCCGGGCGGCCCGCCGGTGCGGCCCTCCCCGGTCGGGGCGAGCTGGGGGCCGACGCGGTCATGGGCACATTTAATCAGCCGAACGAGTGATGCGATGCCCCTCCTCCGGCCCCATTTTCGGCCCCCAACGGCACCGAACGGCACGGAAACACCCGCTCCGGACACTTCCGGCAACCAGGGACGGAACGGTGCTGAACGCGGGGGCGGACGGGGTGGCCGGGAACGTTCCGGACGGTGTCCGGTTGTCGCCGAAACCCGGACAGCGTCGTTGCACTTGGAGACAATGACGTCGAGTCCGGCCCCGCCGGGGGCGGCGCGACCACGGACCGACCAGGAGCCGCCAGATGAGCAAACAGGGTGCACCCGCACAGCCCCACCGGCCCGACGACGGGTGGTGGGACGCCGTCTACGACGGCCCGGCGGGCACCCTCCCGGACACCCCCGGGGCGGACCCGGGCGCGGGCAGCGTCGACGACTGGTTCGACACGGCGGCGGGCCTGATCGCGCCGCAGCGCACCGGCGAGCAGGCGGAGGCGGCGGCCGGGGCCGCGGCGGAGGCGCCCGTGGGCGCGCGGGACAGCATCGACGACTGGTTCGACACCGCGCTCGACGTGATCGGCCAGCCGGACCCGGCCCCGGTGTCGGACCCGGTGTCGACGCCGGTCGAGTGGCCCCCGCCGTCGCCGTCGGCGGAGACGCACAAGTTCCCGGCACCGGACTTCCGGACGGGCCCCGTCGCGCTCGACAAGCCGGACGCACCCGAGGCGGCGGCAGCGGCACCGGAGGACGTGCGGCCGGAGCCCGCCGCGGAGCCCGAAGCCGGGCCCGAGCCCGAAGCCGAGCCCACCGTCGACGCGGCACCGGCACCGGCACCGGCACCCGCGCCGGAGCCGCAACCGGAAGCGGAACCGGAACCGGAACGAGAGTCCGAGCCCGAGGCCGTCCACGCCTCTCCGCCCGAGCCGGAACCGGCCCGCACGCCCGCGCCGGAAGCGGAAGCCGTCCGCGCCCCCGAACCGGACCCCGCCCCCGAGCCCGAGGCCGTCCGCGCGCCCGAGCCGGAGCCGGAGGTCGTCCACGCCGCGGAACCCGAACCCGAACTCGCCCCCGAACTCGCCGCCGAACCCGAACCCGCCCCCGCTCCCTCCCCCCGCCCCGTCGCCCGCTCGCCGCTGGCCGCCGCCGCGGACGCCGTGCCGCACGTGGGGGAGCGCCCGCCGACGTACGGGCCGGAGCCGACGGCCGTGCCGGAGGCGGACCCGGGGTCGCTGGGGTCCGTCGTGGCGGACACCGTCCTGGAGGGCGCCCAGTACGGTCCGGCCGTCCTGCGGGCCGTGTCCGTGCGCGGCGACTCCGCCCGGTACCGGGGCGAGCCGCGGCGCGACGCGCTGCTGGTGACGCGGTTCGGCGACGGCCCGGACGGGCTGCTGCTCGCCGTGCTCGGCGGCTTCGACCGCAACGGGTTCGACGACGGCGGTTCGACGGCCGACGAGGACGTGCCGCCCGAGGCGGTCGGCACCGCGGCCGGCGAGGCCTGCCGCCAGCTGGCCGCCGCGATCGGCCGCAGCCGGGCCAGTCTCGCCGCCGACCTGCGCGCCGGCGCCCGCGACCGGCTGCGCTACGGCCTCCAGCGGCTGGTCACCGGCGCGGCGGCCCCGCTGCGGGCGCTGGCGCCGGGCGGGGAGGACGGCCCGTCCCCGGCGTCGCTGCACTGCCTGATGGTGTCGCTGGACCCGGCGGCCGGCTACCGGGCGGCGTTCGGGGTCGGCCCCGGCGGGCTGTACCTGCTGCGTTCCGGTCACTGGATCGACGCCTACGCGGCCCGGCTGCTGCACCACCCGGACGGCGTGCCGGCGCCGGCGGACGGTCCGGTGCCGGAGCCGCGGCCGTTCCGCTTCCGGCTGGTGCCGGCGACTCCGGGCGACATCCTGCTGCTCTGCACGCCGGGCCTGGCGGACCCGATCGCCGACGAGCCGGCCGTCGCCCACTTCCTGTCCTCGCACTGGGCCCACCCGCACCCGCCGGGCACGGTCGACTTCCTGCGCCAGGTGCAGGTCCGGGCGAAGGGCTACGCGGACGACCGGACGGCCGCCGCCGTCTGGACGGAGTAGGAAGCGGTCCCCCGCCTCACGTCACGCCCGCAGCAGGATCCGCGCCACCGCCGTGGCGTGGGCGAGGGCCTCGTCGGTGCGGCTGCCGGGGAGGCCGAGGGCGACGGGGACGGCGAGCCCGTCGAGCAGCGCGCGGATCCGGGTGGCGCGGTCGGCGGTCGGGCCGGGGGTGAAGTGGCCGGCGGCGGTGCCCTCGTCGATGAGGCCCGCCAGGTCGGACTGCCACGGCGCCTCGATGTCCTGCTGGCCCTGGCGGAGTTCGGCGCTGGCGGGGGAGCGGCCCCACACCTCGATCCACAGGATCCAGCGCGGGTCGCCGGGTCCCTCGGGGAGGTAGAGCCGCAGGTAGGCGTCGAGGCGCTGCCACGGGTCGCGGGCGTGGTCGGCGAGGGCCTCGCGGCGGCGGGCACCGAGCTGGTCCTCGCTCCAGCGGAGGGTCTCCAGCAGCAGCTGGTCCTTGCTGCCGAAGTAGTAGAGCAGGTGCCCGGCGCTCATCTGGAGCTGCTTGCCGAGCCCGGCCATGGTGAGTTTGGCGAGCCCGTGTTCGGCGATCGCGGCGCGGGCGGTGGCGAAGACCTCCTCGCGGGGGCGCGCCGGCCGGCGCGGGCGGGCGTCCGCCATGTGTCGTGCTCTCCCTCGGTGCGCAGCGGAGGTCGTGGTTCGCAGCGGGACCGAACGCTACCGGAGCGGGGCGTGCGTCCCCCGCTCCGGTGGCGTCCCGTCAGGCCTGGGGCTGCTGCTGGGTGATGCAGTGGATGCCGCCGCCGTTGGCGAAGATCCCGCGGGCGTCGACGAGTTCGACGGTGCGGCCGGGGTAGGCCTCGCCGAGGATGTCGGCGGCCTCCTGGTCGCGCGGGTCGTCGAAGCCGCACAGGATGACGGCGCCGTTGGCCACGTAGTGGTTGATGTAGGAGTAGTCGACCGGCTCGCCGTCCTCGTCGAACAGCACGGTGGGGGCGGGCAGTTCGACGACCTCCAGCTGGCGGCCCTGCGCGTCGGTGGAGGCGCGCAGGATGGCGACGAGCTCCTGGCAGACGGCGTGGTCGGGGTGGGCCGGGTCCGGCTGGACGTGGGCGACGACGACGCCGGGGCGCACGAAGGAGGCGACGATGTCGATGTGGCCGCGGGTGCCGAACTCGTCGTAGTCGCGGGTGAGTCCGCGCGGCAGCCAGACGGCCTTGGTGGTGCCGAGGAAGGCGTGCAGTTCGGCCTCGACCTGCTCCTTGGTCCAGTCGCTGTTGCGGCCCTCGCCGAGTTGGACGGTCTCGGTGACGAGCACGGTGCCCTCGCCGTCGACGTGGATGCCGCCGCCCTCGTTGATCAGGCGGGAGACGAAGCGCCGGACGCCGGTCAGCTCGCCGATGTGCTCGGCGATGTGCTGGTCCTTGTCCCAGCGGGCCCAGGACTGGGCGCCCCAGCCGTTGAAGATCCAGTCGGCGGCGGCGAGCGAGCCCTTGCCGTCGATCAGGAAGGACGGGCCGATGTCGCGCATCCAGGCGTCGTCCAGGGGGCGTTCGACGATCTCGACCTGCTCGGAGACGTACTTCCTGGCCTCGGCGCTCTCCCCGGTGTTGACGATGAGGGTCACCGGCTCGTACCGGACGATGGTGTTGGCGACCGCGGCCCAGGCCTCGCGTCCGGCGTGCAGGTTCTCCGGGGTGTCGAAGGTGGGGTTGGTGGTCGGGAAGGCCATCCAGGTGCGGTCGTGCGGGTGCCATTCGGCGGGCATCCGGTAGCCGAGGGAGGCGGGCGTGGGGGTGGTCATCAGGGGGTCCTTGGGGGAGGAGGTCAGAGGAAGTAGAGGCGGCTGAGCGAGACGCTGTCGGCCGGTTCGGAGCGCAGCGGCGAGCCGTCGAGCGAGACCAGTCCGGTCTCGGTGACCTCGACGTGGCCGAGGCGGGCGTTGCGCACCATGTCGCGGGGCCCGATGCCGCGGGTGCCGCGGACGCCGACGCGGCGGCGGCGGGTGGGCAGGCCGTCGGCGGGGCGGTCGAGGTAGGCGCCGTCGGCGGCGGCCTGGGCGACGAAGGCGACCGAGATGTCGGCGGCGGTGGCGCCGTGGGCGCCGAACTGCGGTCCGAGGACCAGGGGTTCGCAGCGGTCGGTGGAGGCGTTGGGGTCGCCGACGACGCCGTAGGCGGGGAATCCGGCCTTGAGGACGAGCTGCGGTTTGGCGCCGAAGTGGTCGGGGCGCCACAGGACGATGTCGGCGAGTTTGCCGACCTCGATCGAGCCCACCTCGTGGGAGAGCCCGTGGGCGATGGCGGGGTTGATGGTGAGCTTGGCGATGTAGCGCAGGACGCGCTCGTTGTCGTCGCCGCCCTCGGTGGTCCCGTACCCACCGTCGAGGGGGCCGAGTTCGGCCTTCATCTTGCCGGCCATGGCGAAGGTGCGCCGGACGGTCTCGCCGGCGCGGCCCATGCCCTGGGCGTCGGAGGAGGTGATGCCGATGACGCCGAGGTCGTGCAGGACGTCCTCGGCGCCCATGGTGCCGGCGCGGATGCGGTCGCGGGCCATGGCGGCGTCGCCGGGCAGGTCGACCTTGAGGTCGTGCGCGGAGACGATCATGCCGAAGTGCTCGCCGAGGGCGTCGCGGCCGAACGGCAGGGTGGGGTTGGTGGAGGAGCCGATGACGTTGGGGACGCCGGCCATCTTGAGGACGTTGGGGACGTGTCCGCCGCCGCAGCCCTCGATGTGGAAGGCGTGGATCGTGCGGCCCTCCAGTACCTTGATGGTGTCCTCGACGGACAGGCACTCGTTCAACCCGTCGGTGTGCAGGGCCACTTGGACGTCGTACTCGTCGGCGACGCGCAGCGCGGTGTCGAGGGCGCGGGTGTGGGCGCCCATGTCCTCGTGCACCTTGAAGCCGGAGGCGCCGCCCTCGGCGAGGGCCTCGATCAGCGGGGCCGGGTCGGAGGACGAACCGCGACCGAGGAAGCCGATGTTGACCGGCCAGGCGTCGAAGGCGTTGAAGGCGTGGCGCAGCGCCCAGGGGGAGTTGACGCCGACGCCCCAGACGGGGCCGAACTCCTGGCCGATGATGGTGGTGACGCCGGAGGCGAGCGAGGCCTCCATGATCCGCGGCGAGAGCAGGTGGACGTGGGTGTCGATGGCGCCGGCGGTGGCGATGAGGCCCTCGCCGGAGACGATCGTCGTGCCGGTGCCGACGACGACGTCCACGCCGTCGAGGGTGTCGGGGTTGCCGGCGCGGCCGATGGCGGCGATCCGGCCGTCGACGAGGCCGATGGACGTCTTGCGCACGCCCTGGATCGCGTCGATGACGAGGACGTTGCTGATGACGACGTCGCAGGTGTCGCGGACGGCGGCGGCCTTGAGGTGCAGGCCGTCGCGGGCGGTCTTGCCGAAGCCGGCCAGGAACTCCTCGCCGGGGGCCTGGGAGTCGGACTCGACGCGGACGATGAGGCCGCTGTCGCCGAGCCGGACGCGGTCCCCGGCGCGGGGGCCGTGGACGGAGATGTAGTCGTGCGGGGTGATCGAGCTCACGAGGGCACCTCCGAGTCGTCGAAGCCGGTCAGGTAGCCGGTGGCGCGGGCCTTGGCCAGGGCGGCCTCCTTGGCGCCGGGGGCGTCCAGGGGGCCGTCGACGAGGCCCGCGAACCCGATGGCGACGCGTTCGCCGCCGATCGGCACCAGGCCGACCTCGACTGTGGCGCCGGGGTCGAAGCGCACGGAGGAGCCGGCCGGGACGGCGAGGTGGGTGCCGTAGGCGGCGGCGCGGTCGAAGGCCAGGCGCGGGTTGGCCTCGAAGAAGTGGAAGTGGGAGGTGACCGAGATCGGCACCTCGGAGGTGTTGTGGACGGGGAGCAGGAGCGTCTCCTCGACCGGGTCGTAGCCGGCGCCGTCGCCGGCGAGCGCGCCGCCGGGGGCCTCGTCGCCGAGCGAGCCGGCGCCCTTGAAGGGGTCGTTGACGACGGCCAGGCGGGTGCCGTCGTCGAACACGGCCTCGACCTGGACGACGGTGACGACGTCGGGGACGCCGGGCAGGACGTCGTCGGCGGTCAGGACGCCGCGTCCGGCCTCGATGGCCTCGGCCAGGCGCCGGCCGTCGCGGGCGGCCTCGCAGACGGTGTCCGCGATCAGGGCGGTGGCCTCGGGGATGTTGAGGCGCACGCCCCGGGCGCGGCGGGCGCGGGCCAGTTCGGCTGCTGTGAAGATCAGCAGCCGGTCCCGCTCGGTGGGGGTCAGTCGCACGGTTCCTCGCTCGCGGCTCGTCGGGCCCCTCGGGCAGGTGGGGGGGGGGTCGGCTCGGGGGGTGCTCGGACGTTCGGGGCGCTCAGGGGTGTTTAGAACGTCGTTCAAACTTCTCGGGCCATTGAACCCGGCCCGGGCCGCTCTGTCCAGCGTTGCGGCTCCGCGCCGGTTCGGCGCGCCGGGGCGGCGGGCGGGGTGAGCGGGGCGCGCGGGGGAGGGGGCTCGACGGCGGGACGGGCCGGCGCACGGCGCGGGGAGGGCACGGTTCCGCGCGCCGGGTGTGCGCGGGATCGGCGAGGGGAGGGCTCGAATGCGGGCTCTGCGCTTCGCAAACCCGTCCGGCGCGGGCAGTTGGATCACGCGAACCTCCCCGTGCCCCTTTCACCCCACGTGATCGGACGCACACTGTTGCAAACGCCGTCAGCTGGGCATGAGGATGGTGGTCGGAACGAGGAGGGCCACCCGGCGGGCGGGGGATCCTGCCCGGGGGCCCGGATGCGAGGGCGGGGGCAAGTGGTGATGGACGGTCAGTCGCGATTCCCGCGGCAGCGGACGAGTTCGGGCGACGCCTACCGGTCCGGGCCGGTCCAGGCTCCGGGCGGCACGACGGGGACCGCCCTGCCGGGTGCCACCGCCCCCGGCTGCGCGCTGCACCGCCGGCTCCATCTGACGCTCGACCCGGCCGACCTGGTCGCCGTCGGCTCGGTCCGGCACCGGCTGCGCACCGCACTGAGCCACTGGGGGGTGCCGGAGCTCTCCGACACCGCTGAGCTCCTCTCCTCCGAGCTGGTGACCAACGCGCTGCTGCACACCGGCAAGGGCGCGGTGTTCGACGCGGTGCTCGGCACCGACCACCGGCTGCGGATCGAGGTGCAGGACGGCGCGACCCGGCTGCCCGGCCGCCGGCGCGACCCGGACGCCGAGTACGCGACCTCGGGCCGCGGGCTCATGCTGGTCGAGGCGCTCGCGGACGCGTGGGGCGTCCAGCTGCGCGGCGACGGCAAGGTCACCTGGTTCGAGCTCGCGACGCCCTGACCGGACCCGCGGCCGGGCCTACGGTCGGATCCGAAGCCGGTGCCGCGGCCGGTGCCGCGCCGGTGCGCCGCGGAAATCGCCGGAGCGCGCGACCCGCCCGCAGAATAGTTCGGATGCGGTTCATTCGTCGTCGAAGGACGCCCTGAACAGAAGGCGGAACAGAAGATTTCCGGCCCGTTGCCATTGCCGCTGGGCCGAACATTGGCCAGGATGGTGGGAATGTGTGACCACGTGCGGAGAGCAGCGGGGAGACGGTACCTCGACTGACCGCCGCAGGCCGGCACCGTCCGATCCAGCACCACCCACCACATCGCCACGCGGTCCGGCCGGACGGTCGGCGGGTCCGTCACGGCAGCGGCAGGAGCAGCATGCCCACTGAGCCCGAGTCGCCGGGGCCGGCGCTTCCTCCCGGCGCGTCCACGGCCGACCCGCCGGTCGGCTCACCCGGTCCCACGACCACGGGCACCGGCCGGGCGAAGCCGCCCGCCCAGGCCGTGCGCCGGCGCCCGCTGCGCACCGCCCCCGGGGCCGTCGGCCGCCTGGCGCCGATGCTCCCCGGCGGGCTGCCGTCCGCCGCCGGCGACGCCATGCCGGACTGGCTGGAGCCCGCGATGGCCGCCAACGGCATCGGCTCCTTCGACTGGGACATCCGCCGCGACGTGCTGGAGGGCGACCCGCGGGCCTGCGCGATCATCGGCCTGGACGAGGTCGGCCAGGGTGCGTTCGACCGCACCGCCGCCTCCTTCCTCGCCCTGCTGCACCCCGAGGACGCGCCCGTGGTGCGCCGCCGGGTCGAGCGCGCGGTCGCCGAGCTCGGCCAGTGCGGCGCCTACTACCGCACGGTCGGGCCGAACGGCACCATGCGCGCCGTGCGCTTCCGCGGCCGGGTGCTCGCAGACGCCTTCGGGCGCGCCTCCCGGATGGTCGGCTTCGTCTGGGACGCCACCGTCGAACTGCACAAGCGCGACCGCGCCGACCGGCTCGCGCTGCTGCGCGAGGAGCGCTCCCGCTTCATCAAGGAGGCCGCCCGCGCGCTGTCCGAGGCGGTCACCGTCCGGGACGTCGCCCGGGTCTTCACCGAGCTGCCGCTGCCCGGGCTGCCGCCCGACGGCCTGGTGCTGGCCGCCTTCGAGGCCGGGCGGGCCCGGATCCTCGGCGCCTCCGGCTACCGGCCCGGCGCGCTCGCCATCTGGGACCGCACGCTGCTGCCGGCCGGCCACCCCGCCGCCGAGGCGCTGCGCCACCGCGCGCCGGTGTTCGTCTCCTCCCGCGACGAGTACCGCGACTCCT
Organism: Kitasatospora sp. NPDC057936; assembly: GCF_042887525.1. Taxonomy (NCBI): domain Bacteria; kingdom Bacillati; phylum Actinomycetota; class Actinomycetes; order Kitasatosporales; family Streptomycetaceae; genus Kitasatospora; species Kitasatospora sp. NPDC057936. Next base: position 16,368 of record NZ_JBHVPD010000010.1, on the reverse strand, counting down.
ACCCCGACGTGTGGGAGCCGACCAGCCGCAACGGCCGCGGCTCCTGGGCCTACCTGCCGCTGGTGGCCAGCGGCCGGGCGATCGGCGTGTGCGTGGTCAGCTTCGACGACGAGCGCGAGCTGGACGCCGACGAGCGGACCCTGCTGACGACGCTGGGCGGCCTGGTCGCCCAGTCGCTGGCCCGGGCCCGGCTGCACGACGCCGAGCACGAGCTGGCGGCCGGCCTCCAGCGGGTGATGCTGCCGCGCACGGTGCCGTCCGTACCGGGCGTCACCACGGCCGTGCGCTACCTGGCGGCCGGCTCCGGGCTGCAGATCGGCGGCGACTGGTACGACGTGGTGCCGCTGCCCGGCGGGCACGTGGGCCTGGTGATCGGCGATGTCCAGGGCCACGACGTGCACGCCGCCGGGATCATGGGCCAGCTGCGGATCGCGCTGCGCGCCTACGCGGCCGAGGGGCACCCGCCGGCCGCCGTGATGGCCCGCGCCTCCCGCTTCCTCGCCGACCTGGACACCGACCACTTCGCGACCTGCACCTACGCCGAGGTCAACGTGGACTACGGCGTCGTCTACGCGGTGCGGGCCGGCCACCTCGACCCGGTGGTGCGCCGCTCGGACGGCACCGCGGCCACCGTGCCGGTGGCCGGCGGCCTGCCGCTGGGCATCGACCCCGACCAGGAGTACCGGGTCACCCGCTTCAGCCTCGACCCGGGCGAGACGGTGCTGCTGTGCACCGACGGCCTGGTGGAGTCCCGCGGCATGGACCTGGACGAGGGCGTCGCCCGGCTCACCAGGGCGCTCGCCGAGCCGCTCCCGCCCGCCGAGGAGGCCGCCCGCGACCCGCTGGAGGACCTGGCCGACCGGATCGCCTCCCAGGCCGCCGACTCCAGCGAGCGCGAGGACGACATAGCGCTGCTCCTCCTGCGCTGGGACGGGCCGGCCGGCGGCCTGGCCGCCCAGCAGCTGCGCCGCCGGATCGGCCAGGCCGACCTCGCCCGCATCGCCGAGGTGCGGGCGGAACTGCGCGACGCGCTGCGCCGCTGGGGCGTCGCCGAGTTCATCGACACCGCCGAACTGCTCTCCTCCGAGCTGGTCACCAACGCCATCCGGCACACCGACCGGGACGCCATGTTCACCGCCCGCCTCTACCGGGAGGCGGCCTCCGACGGCGGCCGGGCCCGGCTGCGGGTCGAGGTGGAGGACGAGTCGGACCTGTGGCCGACCCGCCGGACACCGGGCGAACAGGCCTCCTCCGGACGCGGCCTGATGCTCGTGGAGGCGCTCGCGGACGCCTGGGGCGTCGAGCCGCGCGGCTCCGGCAAGCGCATGTGGTTCGAACTCAGCGGCGGCGCCGCGGCCGCGTAGGAGCCGCTGCCGCGTAGGAGCGCGCCCGTGCCGCGGCACTAGCCGAACTGCTGCTCCAGGTCCTTGAGCTTCTGCTCCAGCGAGTCCAGCCGGGGCAGCGTCACGGTGTCCTCGTCAGCGGTGAGGTCGATGGTGCGCAGCTCGGGGCGGGCCGGGAGGCCGGGCGGCACCACGGTGCCCCCGGCCGCGGCCTCGACCCCGCGGGGGCCGGCGGAGCGCTCCGCCCCGGGCCCGCCGGCTATGGCGGGCTCCGAGCCGGCGGACTCCAACTGCCGGGCGCCGCCGCGTCCGCCGCGCCAGGCGCCGTTGCTGCGGCTGATGGCCCGGATCTCGGCGCGCTCCCGGCGCCCGGCGAGCTTGCGGCGCTCCTTCTCCGCCACCCGCTCCCGCTTCTCCTCGCGGACCTCGTCCACCGCCTCGTCGAGGCTGCGCACGCCCTCCAGGAGCATCAGCGACCAGGCCGCGTACGTCTCGCGCGGCGCGCGCAGCCAGCGCACGATGCGGATCTGCGGCAGCGGCCGCGGGACGAGCCCCTGCTCGCGCAGGGCGGCCCGGCGGGTCTGCTTGAGCGCCCGGTCGAACAGGATGGCCGCCGAGAGCGACATCCCGGAGAAGAACTGCGGGGCGCCGGCGTGGCCGAAGCCGCGCGGGGCGTGCACCCAGTTGAACCAGGCGGAGGCGCCGGCGAACAGCCACACCAGCAGGCGCGAGCCGAGGGCGGCGTCGCCGTGGCTGGCCTCGCGGACGGCGAGCACGGAGCAGAACATCGCCGCGCCGTCGAGCCCGAACGGCACCAGGTACTCCCAGCCGCCGGAGAGGTTCAGGTTCTGCACCCCGAAGCCGACCAGGCCGTGGAAGGAGAGCGCGGCGGCGACGGCGGCGCAGCAGAACAGCAGCGTGTAGGAGGCACCCCCGTACAGGGATTCCTTGCGGCGGCGCCGTTCCTCGGTTCGCTCCCAGGTGTCCGCGCCCGCGGCGGCGGATCCCCGGCTCCGGGCCAGGGCCAGGAGGAGTGCGCTGACCAGCAGCCCTACGCCTCCGGTGACGGCCCAGCCGAGCGGTATGTCGGACAATTTCATCGCCGGGACCAGCCTCGCTTTCCTGCGTCGCGTTCCTGCGTCGTGATGGCGGGGACCATCATGACGGATGCGTGCCGAAGGAATGGCCGATTCGCCGTCAATGCGCTGAGTAGAGGGATTTCTGACCCCGACTCAATCGCATTTTCGTATCAATGTGCGGCGGACGATTGCCGGAATTCCGGGCTTTCCGGATTCCCGCTCGCACGTCCTTTCGTCAATTCCGCGTGACGCGCGGGCAGCCGCCGCACATCGCCGCGGGCTCGGCGGTGTAGACGAGACAGCAGCTGGCGCGCGCCCGGTCGGTACCCGAAGGACCGCCGGGGCCGCCGCCCCGCGGGCCGAAACCGGCGCCCGGGGTGAAGGGGGACGGGCCCGGGGCGGAGGTGGTGGCCGCGCCGGGCGTGCACGCCGGGGCGGCCGGGTCCAGCAGGGCGGTCAGCTCGGTCCGCGCCCGCTCCTCCTCGCCGAGCAGTCCGGCGACGTGCCAGAGCCCCTCGACCGCAGCGTCGGTGGCCATCGCCCACAGCACGCGCGGCCCGCGCCGCACCTCGGGGCGGAACGCGGCCAGCACCGGCGCGAGGAACCCGCCCACCGCCCGCCGGAGTTCGGCGGCCAGCGCGGCCCCGCCCGGCACCGGACGGGCCTGCGGCAGCTCGGCGGCCGGGTCCTCGGGCAGGCAGGCGAAGGCGCCCGGGCGGACCGTCACCTCGCCGGTGCGGCGGCGCAGCGAGACGTCGGCGGGGGTGAGCAGCGGGACGCGCCGCTCCAGGAACCACGGCGCGGTGAACAGCAGGGAGGCGGGCCAGACGAAGCGGTGCAGGGCGAAGCCGGCGGCGACGTCCGGGCGCAGCGGCTGCCCGTAGCGGGCGAGGCCCTGGCGGGCGTCGTGGGCGATCAGGTCGCGGACGGCCCCGGGGCGGTCGGCGAGGTCGGCGGCGGGGATCCAGCCGTGGCCGCGCCGGGGCGGGGCGCAGTGCACGCGCAGGACGGGGGAGAGGACGGCGAGCCGGCGGTAGGCGGCGGCGCAGGGGTCGGCGGGGTCGGGGTCGGCGGGATCGGAGGCGTCGGGGTGGGGGCCGGCCGTGGTGGTGTGCGGGGCGCGCGGCGCGGGGCCGGGCCGGGTGCTGCTCGCGGTGGCGCTGGTCGCGGTCATGGGCGGGCCCCATCGGGTCGTCCGGGCCCGCCGGCGGGTGGCACGGCGGGGCCCGCCGGACCGCTGGGCGGAGCCCCGGCGCGCGCCCGCGCCGGGCCGGGGCATGGCGGTGCCCGGGAGCGGCAAGGCGAACCTGGCCGGGGCGCTGCTCTCCCCAGCCAGGTTAGGCTCACCTTAGCTGATGCTGCCCCTGGTCTCCCGTCCGATGCGTCCGTCCGGGGGAGGCGCCGGAGCGCGGCCCGCGCCCAGCTGGCGCGCGAGCCACACGGGCACGCCTCCCAGGGCGTGGACGAGCCGGGTGGCCTCGGCGCGCAGCCGGGCCGCCTCGGCCGGTTCGGACACCTCGGCGAGCGCCGCGAGCGCCGGTGCGACGCCCACGGTGAAGCCGAGTTGCTCGCGCAGGCGCAGCGAGGCGTCGAAGCCCTCGCGGGCGTGGCCGTGGTCCCCGCGCGCGAGCGCCAGTGCGGCGAGGTGGCGCCAGGTGTAGGAGCGCAGCAGCTCGTCGCCGCGCTCGCCGGCGCCGTCGTGCGCCCTGCGGTAGGCGATCCAGGCGGCACCGCGGTCCCGCAGGAGGTTCTCCGCGACCAGGCCGCGGCGGAAGTCCAGCAGCGGGCGCCCTGGGGCGTCCGGCGGGAGCAGTGCCGAGGTGCGGCCGAACGCGGCCTGCGCCTCGTCGAGCCGGTCGCGGGGGCCGAGCACGCTGGCGAGGTACGCCAGGAAGCCGCGGGCGCAGGCGGCGGCCGCGCGCTGCTCGGTGGTGGTGACGCCGGCCTCGGCCAGGCGCAGCGCCTGCTCCGCCTGCGTCCAGTGCGCCGCGGTGAACAGGCAGCGCTCGATGAGGAGTTCGGCGCGCCCGAGGGCGACCGCCGGATCGTGCTCGGCGGCCGGTCGCAGCACGTCGGCGGCCTCCTGCCAGCACCCCCGGGACCGTAGCCGCCACACGGCGTCCCCCGGCTCCTCCGGTGCCGCCCGCCCCCGCCCGTCCGGGCCGCTCGGGCCCCATCCGTGCTCCGACAACGCCACCTCCTTGTGTGCGCCATCCAGCATCGGCACGGCACCCCGCAGGTCCTGGCGCCGGGCTCCTGCTCACCTTGCGGGCGAGGGGAGTTCGGCGACAGGACGGGGTCCGCGCTGTGGCGGCAATTCAACACGCGGGTGAGCTTGTGCACCAGATCACGAGCGCAGGTTGTTGCGTCCGCGGAGGAATCGATCCAGTGGGGCGGGCGGGGTCAGGAGGTCCAGCCGGTCTCCATCAGCGCCTCGGCGGCGCCGTTGGCGGGCTGCGGGACGCCGGCGAGGTCCAGGCTGAACAGGGCGACCAGCAGTTGTTCGCCGCGGACGGTGGCCTGGTGGGAGTAGCCCGCGAGGGTGAACATCGCGGCGGCCATCTCCTCGGCGTGCAGGGTCTGCAGCCACAGGCACTCCACCGACTTGACGTCGGCGGGCTCGGTCCAGGTGTCGACCTGGGCGACCATCCGGCTGCCCAGCAGGGTGACGCCGTCGCGCTCCTGGGCCTCCGTCAGCTCCAGGTCGTCGAAGCCGAGCCACTCCAGGTAGCGGGCGGCGGTGAACACGGCGTCCTGGGAGGTGCGCACCGGGTGCGGGCGGAAGGGCGCGCGGTGGCGGAAGGGCTTGGCCTGGCCGCCGCTGCCGCCGGGCGGGGCGGGCACCGGGGCGTTCATCGGGTGCGCCGGGTACGGGCGGGCGGGCTGCGGCCCGGTGCCGCCGAGCGGGGCGGCGGTGCCGCCGCCCAGGCGGGTGGTGCGGTCCACCGGCAGGCGGACGGTGGCGCCGCAGTTGCAGGTGAACTCGGGCTGCGGCCACTGGTCGGAGCGCCCGCAGTGCGGACAGCGCATGCTCAGCCAGGAGTCCTCCCAGGAGCGGAAGCGCACCTGCACGGGCACACCGCCGCGCAGCAGCGGCACCTTCAGGGAGGCGCCGCAGGGACAGGGCAGCGAGGGCGGTTCGTAGAGGTGTTCGCGGCGGCAGGCCGGGCAGCGGATCGCCCGGCCGCCACCGCCCGCCCCCGGCCCGTGGCGAGCGGGGTCGTGTCCGGTGAAGTCGTCGGGCAGTCCGGCCATCTCGGGCTCCGTCCGTTCGAGTCGGGTGGGAGGACGCCTCCCATGCTCCCTGAAACCGGGGCCGATGGACGCGGAATGGGGCAATCCTCAGGGAGAGATCAGGGGTGTGCGGCCGGTCGGTGTGCGGAGCGTGCGGTGGGGCGGCGCGGGCCGGTGGTGTGCGCCGGGCGGATGGTCACCCGGCGGACCAGCGGGCCAGGTCGGCCGGGGTGTCGAGGTCGTCCGGGACGGCGATGTCGGCGCACTCGACGAGCGTGATCGCGTCCGCGTGCGCCGTCAGGAGCGCGCGGGCTCCCGCGTCGCCCGTCGCGCCCCGGGCGGCCTCCGCGAAGTGCCGGGCGCCGATCAGCACCGGGTGCCCGCGCCGCCCGCCGTAGGCCGCCGCGGCGAGGTCGGCGCCCGCCCGGTGCGCGGCCAGCAGGCGGGCCACCGCGGCCGGGGTGACGCCCGGGGTGTCGACGAGCATCACCAGCACCGCGGACGCGCCCGGGGCGAGCGCGGCCAGGCCGGCCCGCAGCGAGGAGCCCATGCCGCCCGCCCAGTCCGGGTTGGCGACCAGACGGCAGCCCGGCAGGTGGGCGGTGGCGCGGACCTTCTCGCGCTCGGCGCCCAGCACCACCGTCACGTCCGTGCAGCCGCCGGCCCGTACGACGGCCACCGCATGTTCGACCAGCGGCCGGCCGTCGTAGCGGATCAGCGCCTTGGGCCGCCCGCCGAGCCGGCGCCCGCCGCCGGCGGCGAGCACGAGCGCGGCGACCGGCGCGGGGGGCCCGGGAGTGGTCTGCATGGGCCCAGCCTGCCCGCCCGGGGCGCCGCCGTGCATCGTGGGAACCCACAGTTGTACGAATCCACAAGGCGAAGCCGCAGGTCGTGGCCGGTCCCCGGCGGTTCGGCCGCTGGCGGTGCGCCCCCGCGGCCCCTGTACTTGGCAGATGAACACCGCACCGCGCCCGCTGCTGGACCGCTTCGGCCGGGTCCACACCGACCTGCGGGTCTCGCTCACCGACCGCTGCAACCTGCGCTGCACGTACTGCATGCCGGCCGAGGGTCTCGACTGGCTGCCCAAGGCCGAGGTGCTCGGCGACGACGAGGTGCTGCGGCTGGTGCGGATCGCCGTCCGGCGGCTCGGGATCACGTCGGTCCGGCTTACCGGCGGCGAGCCGCTGCTGCGCCGCGGCCTGCCGGACCTGGTCGGGCGGATCACCGCGCTCGGCCCCGAGGTGTCGCTGACGACCAACGGCATCGGGCTCGCCCGCACCGCCGCCGCGCTGCGCGAGGCCGGGCTGCACCGGGTGAACGTCAGCCTGGACACCCTGCGGCCCGAGCGCTACGCGGCGATCACCCGCCGGGACCGGATCGCCGACGTGTTCGCGGGCCTGGCCGCGGCGCAGGCCGCGGGCCTCGCGCCGGTGAAGGTCAACGCCGTGCCGGTGCGCGGCGTCAACGACGACGAGATCGTGCCGCTCGCCGAGTTCGCGGCCGAGCACGGCTACCGGATGCGGTTCATCGAGTCGATGCCGCTGGACGCGCAGGGCGCCTGGGACCGTTCGACGATGGTCACCGCCGACGAGATCCTCGCCGTCCTCGGCGCCCGCTGGGACCTCGTCCCGGTCGGCCGGCACGGCAACGCCCCCGCCGAGGAGTGGCGCATCGCCGGCACCGACACCGTGATCGGCGTGATCGCCTCCGTCACCCGCCCGTTCTGCGGCGGCTGCGACCGGGTCCGCCTCACCGCGGACGGGCAGCTGCGCAACTGCCTGTTCGCGACCGAGGAGTCCGACCTGCGCGCCCTCCTGCGCGGCGGCGCCGACGACGACGCGGTGGAGGCGGCCTGGCGCGCCACCATCGGCCGCAAGGGCCCCGGACACGCCATCAACTCCGAGGGCTTCGTCCGGCCGGAGCGCCCGATGTCCGCGATCGGCGGATAGGGCGCGCCGTTCGGCAATTGTGATCTTCGACATGCTCCTTGGGGTTCGCGTGGCGTCGCCTTGACCCGCTCTTGGGGTGGCTGATCTGCTGGTGCGCCGTCAGACCGCCCCTCACCCCGGGAGTCCTCCGTGCCCGCCCGCCGCACCGCGCTGTCCGCCGCCACCGTGTTCCTCATATGCGTGCTCGCGCTGGCCGGGTGGCTCGTCGGCGGGCGCGACGGCACTCCGCACGTCCGGGCCGGGGGCGCGGGCACCAGTCCGCTGGAGAACCCCGACGGCACCAAGCCCGGTCTCGCGCCGCTGAGTTCGCCGCAGGACCGCAAGGCCGGCCGCGACCTCATCGCGAAGGTCGCCACCGCCGCCCCCGGCCCGCGGGACGGCTACGACCGGAGCGAGTTCGGGCCCGCCTGGACCGACAACGTCGAGGGCGTCCCGCTCGGGCGCAACAACTGCGACACCCGCAACGACCTGCTCGCCCGCGACGGCACCGCCGTCGAGCGCAAGGACGGCTCGGACTGCGTCGTCACCGCGATGACCATCCTCGACCCGTACACCGGCACGACCGTCCGGTGGACCAAGCAGCAGGCCACGAAGATCCAGATCGACCACGTGATGCCGCTCTCCTACGACTGGCAGATGGGCGCCGCCACGTGGGACAGGGCCAAGCGCATCCGGATCGCCAACGACCCGCTCAACCTGATCCCCGCCGACGGCTCCCAGAACGCCTCCAAGGGCGACTCCGGCCCGGCCGCGTGGCTGCCGGCCGACACCGAGATCCGCTGCGCGTACGCGGTGCGCTTCGCCCAGGTGTCGCTCAAGTACCAACTCCCGGTCACCGAAGCCGACAAGAAGACCATGCTCGAACAGTGCTCCGCCCGGTGAACGCCCGATCCCGCCGTCCCCGCAGGTCCCCGGCGTGACCGGAGCACCGGCCAGGTGGTATTCGTGGGCGGTGGACTCGATGATCCCCCGGTACCCGCGGCGCGCCCTGCCGGCCCTCGCCGCCGCCCTCGCCGTCGCGCTGCCCGCGGGCTGCACCGGCTCCGTCGCCCCGGGCGGCGCAGCGGGCACCGCCCCCCGCGCGCCGATCGCCGAACGGGTCTCCGACACCGCCTCCCCGGCCCTGCGCGCCCTCTACGACCAGCGGATCGCGTGGGCGCCCTGCAGCGACGACGGCAACGGCGACCCCGAGGAGACGGTCGTGCAGTGCGCCGTCCTCAAGGTGCCGCTCGACTACGCCGACCCCGGGGGCGAGACCATCGACGTCGCCCTCGCCCGCGTGCCCGCCGCCGACCCGGCCCACCGCCTCGGTTCGCTCGTGCTCAACCCCGGCGGCCCCGGCAACTCCGGCGTCTCCCAGGTCCAGTGGGGCTGGCGGAGCTTCGACACCCCGCTGCACGACCACTTCGACCTGGTCGGCTTCGACCCGCGCGGCGCCGGGCGCACGATCCCCGTCACCTGCCTCGACGACCGCACCCGCGACGAGTGGACCAGCACCGACGACCCGTCCTACCACCACGGCCAGGTGCTCGCCGACGCCTGCGGGGCCAAGTACGCCAAGGTGCTCCCGTTCGTCGGCACCCGCAACAGCGCCCGCGACATGGACGTGCTGCGCAGCGCCCTCGGCGACCGCAAGCTCGACTTCCTCGGCCTCTCCTACGGCACCTACCTCGGCGCCCTGTACGCCGAGGAGTTCCCCGAGCGCACCGGCCGGCTCGTCCTCGACGGCGCCGTCGAGCGCAGCACCGACCTCCTGCACATGAACGGCGAGCAGGCCGCCGCCACCGAGACCGAGTTCACCGCGTTCGCCGCCGACTGCGCCTCGGCCGAGGACTTCTGCCCGCTCGGCACCGACCCGGACACCGCCCCCAAGCGGCTCGCCACGTTCCTCGACGGCCTCAAGAAGCACCCGCTGAGCACCTCCGGCGGGCGGCCGGTCACCGCGACCCTCGGCTGGAACGGCGTCCTCAACGTCCTCTACGACGGGCACCGTTCGTGGGAGCGGCTGCGCGCGGCCATCGAACCCGCGATCACCCGCGCCGACGGCGACGAACTGCTCAAGCTCGCCGACGCCAACACCGGCCGCGACGAGGACGGCCACTTCGAGACGCCCGCCGACGCGTACGCCGCGATCCACTGCGCCGACGCCCCGCTGGCGCCCACCGACGCGGACCTGCGCGAGGCGCTCGCCGACCTCTCCGCCCGGGCCCCGCTGACCGGCTCGCACGACACCCGGGCCACCCTGCTCGACCCCGACTGCCGCCCCTGGCCCTACCGTTCGACCGAGCAGCCGCACACGGTGCGGGCGCCGGGCAGCGCCCCGGTCCTCGTCGTCGGCTCCACCGGCGACCCGGTCACGCCCTACCCGTGGGCGCAGCGGATGGCGGCGGGCTTCGAGCACGGCGTGCTGCTGACGCGCGAGGGCGACGGGCACACCGCGTACGACAAGAGCGGCTGCGTGCGCGGCGCGGTCACCTCGTACCTGGTGGACGGGCGGCTGCCGGAGGCGGGCACGCACTGCGCGACGGACTGACGGCCGGCCGTCGACGCGCCGAGGGGCGCACCGCGTGGTTCGCGGTGCGCCCCTCGGGGTTCGTCCGGCTCAGGAGGACGGGGCCGCCGTGAGGTCGTAGAACGTGGCGCCGCCGACCGTCTTCGCGGTGAAGTGGCCGGTCACCCACGCCTCGATCTGGGCACTCTCGTTCTGCTGCCCGCTGTCGTCGCCGGCACCGCCGCCGCCGAAGCCGCGGTGCGAGCCGCCGCCGATGAACCAGTGGATCCTGCCTTCCTGGACGTACTTCTGGAAGTCGGCCAGGCTCAGCGACGGGTCGGTGCCGTTGAAGCCGCCGAGGGCCATCACCGGCTTGCCGGTGGCGAGCTGGTAGCTCGCGGCGTTCTGGGAGCCGGTGGTCGCGGCGGCCCAGGTGTAGTGGCCGGCGTCCTGCTTGAGGAGGGCCGCGGCCTCGTCGCCGACCTTGGTGCCGCCGAGCAGGCCGCCCATGCCGCCGCCCGTGCCGCCGGGGCCGCCGAAGCCGCCCGCGCCCTCGGGGTCCGCCGCGCCGGGCATGCCCGGGGTGCCGGTGCCGGTGCCGGTGCCGTTGCCGCGCTCGTGGCGACCGCCGTCGGCGCTGCCGTTGCCGGAGCCGTTGCCGGAGCCGTTGCCGGCACCGGGGAAGCCGCCCTGGCCGCCGCCGAAGCCGCCCGGGAAGCCGCCGCCGTTCTGGCCGTGCGGGGCCCGGCCGCCGGGGAAGCCGCCCTGACCGCCCTGACCGCCCTGGCCGCCGGGGAAGCCCTGCCCGCCGGGGAACTGGCCGCCGAAGCCCCGGCCGTTGCCCGTGGCGCCCTTGCCGCCCCGGCCGCCCTTGCCGAACGAGCCCGGCCCGAACGCGCCCTTGACGGACGGCCCGGCCGTGATGATCGAGCCGTTGTGCGCCGTGCCGACGGTGTCCACCGCGTACGCCGCCGGGCCGCCGAGCGCCGCCGCGAGGCCCACGAGGCCGGCCACCGAGGCGATCCGCGCCCCGGTCCGCCCGGAGGTCCGCCCCGCGAACTGCCCGGCCACCAGCGCGGCCGCCGCCGCGAGCCCGGCGGCCAGGACCGCCCAGCGCAGCCACGGCAGGAAGCCCGAGCTGCGGCCGAGCAGGACGAACGCCCACACCGCCGTCGTCGCGAGGGTGCCCGCGAGGACCAGCGCGTACGGCAGGCGGTGGCGCGCCCGCCACAGCCCGTCCACGCCCATGCCGACCAGTGCGGCGACGGCCGGGGCGAGCGCCACGGTGTAGTACTGGTGGAAGATCCCGGACATGAAGCTGAAGATCAGCGCGGTGGAGACCAGCCACCCGCCCCAGACCAGGAACGCCGCGCGGGCGGTGTCGGTGCGGGCGTAGCGGCGGGTCGCCCAGAGCGCGACCAGCAGCAGGATCAGCGCGGCCGGCAGGAGCCAGGCGATCTGGCCGCCGATGTCGCTGCCGAACAGGCGGGTGATGCCGGTCTGGCCCCAGCCGCGGTTCTTCATCCCCTGCGCGGCGCCGGCCGGCAGGTCGAGCCCGGCCGGGAGGCGGCCGCCGCCGCCCACGCTGCCGCGCTCGTTGCCGTCGACCCGGCCGAGGCCGTTGTAGCCGAAGGTGAGCGACAGGAAGCTGTTGTCCTGCGAGCCGCCGACGTACGGGCGGGCGGAGGCGGGCAGCAGTTCGACGACCGCGACCCACCAGCCGCCGGCGACGGCCAGCGCGACGCCCGCGAGCAGCGTCTGGCGCACCCGCCGCCACAGGCCGGTGGGCGCCACGACGAGGTAGATCACCGCGAAGGCGGGCAGGATCAGGAACGCCGCCAGGGTCTTGGTGAGGAACGCGAAGCCGAACACGGCGCCGGTGAACAGCAGCCACCGGGTGCTCGCCGTCTCGATCGCGCGGATAAGCCCGTACGCGCCGACGGTGAGCAGCAGGACGAGCAGCGCGTCCGGGTTGTTGAAGCGGAACATCAGCGCCGCCACCGGGGTGAGGGCGAACGCGGCGCCGGCGAGCAGGCCGCCGAGCGGGGAGAAGCGGCGGCGCACCGCCGCGTACAGGACGCCGACGGTGGCGGCGCCCATGAGCGCCTGCGGGGCGAGGAGCGACCACGACGAGAGGCCGAAGATCCGCGCGGACAGCGCCATCGGCCACAGCGACGCCGGGGGCTTGTCGACCGTGATGAAGTTCGAGGCGTCGGAGGAGCCGAAGAAGAACGCCTTCCAGCTCTGGCTGCCCGCCTGGACGGCCGCGGAGTAGAAGGCGTTGGCCCAGCCGGAGGCGCTGAGGTCCCACAGGTAGAGGACGGCGGTGGCGGCCATCAGGCCGAGCAGGGCCGGGCGCACCCAGCGGGGGTCGTCGGCACGGCCGCGCCAGGCGCGGGCGGGGAGGGTACGCAGTCGGCCCGACCAGGAGGCCGGGCCCTTGGGTCCGGCCGGCGGCAGGGACTGCTCGGGGAAGAGCGGTGCCGGGACCGGTGCGGGGGCCGGCTGGGGCACCTCCGGCGGCGGGAAGTCCGCGGCCTCGGGCCACGGTTCACCGGCCGGCTGGGTGTAGCTGGTCGTGGTCATGCGCCATACCGTGCGTGGCGCGCCTGAGAGAAGCGTGAGACGGGACTGTGAGCCGGGTGTGATCTAGGGTTTCACGCCCGGTTCGGCCGTTCTTGGCGGCCCGACGGGACGGCTCGCCGCACGCTCAGGCGGGCTGGGGCATGACCAGGTGCTTGCCGAGCCACTCCAGGGCCGGGGGGATCTCGCGGGTCCAGGTGTGGAAGTTGTGGCCGGCGGTGTCCAGGGTGATCGTGGACATCTTGGTCGGGGCCTTGAAGGCGCCGACCATGGCCTGGGTCTCGCCGTAGTTGTTCTCGTCGTTGGCGGTCGTCAGCAGCAGCGAGACCGGGGCGGGCGGCTGGTTCTTCAGCCGCCACAGGAGGTCGTTCTCCTGCTTCAGCTTGTCGCTGCCGCCGAACAGGTCGCCGGTGGTCTCGTCGTGGGCCGCGCTGTAGTAGCCGGAGAGCGCGATCGCCGCGGGGTAGGAGTCGGGCTTGCGCAGGGCGAACTTGAGCGCGCAGTAGCCGCCGGTGGAGTTGCCGATCACGGCTCGGTTGTCCGGGGCGGTGCCGATCCGGTAGGTGGTGGCGAGGGCCTTGGGCAGGTCGGTGGTGAAGAAGGTCTCCACCTGGGGGCCGTTCGGCACGTCGACGCACTCGGTGTCCCGGTTGCCGACGAGCGTGGGCCTGGTCATCACGAGGATGGTCGGCGGCAGCTTCTTCTGGGTGATCGCGTCGAGGGTGGACGCCGGGTACTGCATGAGCGAGATCAGCTTCTCCGGGGTGCCCGGGTAGCCGGTGAGCACCAGGGCCATCGGGAAGCGCTGCTTGGCGTAGTCCGGCTGGAAGTACTGCGGCGGCAGGTAGACGTAGGCCTCGCTGGTCAGGCCGCTGCCCGCTCCTTTGACGTCGACCTTCTGGATCAGGCCGGAGCGCTCGGGGTCCGAGCCCTGGGCCGAGTAGAACTTCTGCTCGCCGGTCACGGCCACGCCGGAGGCGTTGGGCGTGTGGTCGACCACGGTGCCGTTCTTGCCGCTGGTGCCGAGCAGGTCGGTCCACGAGCTGTAGAAGCCGAAGTAGCTGTTGGCGACCAGGCCCATGGCGATCAGCACCGAGACCTGGGTCGCGAGGAAGGCGCCGATCCGGCCGAGCCAGGACCTCCAGGTCCGTCCGCCGAATCTCGGCCACAGCCACATGGTGGCGGCGAAGACGGCGATCGCGATCACGGACGCGACGATCTGGAGGGGGAGGCCGGTGAGACTGAGCACGGGCCCGATGGTAGTTGACCGCCGCAGGCTCCCCACGCGCCCCTCGTGCGCGCCCGTACGCTCCTTGTGCGCCCTGTTGACCTTGCTGTGCGCGCTCCGGGACGATGTCCCGCGGGATACGTGCACGTAGTGTGCGCGGCGCGTGCGGGGGACGACACGTGGGGGCGGGGTTCATGAGGTCCATCACCAAGGCCGGTCTGGCCGTCGGATCGGTGCTGCTGCTGGCGGCCTGTTCCAGCGGGGGAGGGCAGTCGGCCGCGGATCCGAAGCCGTCCGGTGGTTCCGCCGCGCCGCCGGCGCCGACCGCCACGCCCCGGCCGACGCCCACCCGGCCCGCGTACGGGCCCGTGCTCACCGGAGCCGTCGACCCGGTCACCACCGCGCTCGGCAAGGTGACCTCGGCCACGACCCTCGCCGACCTCGACACCGACCTCGCCGGGATCGCCACCAGCGCCAAGGCCGCGAGCCTCACGCTGCGCACGGCCGACCAGCCGCCCGAGGTCGGGATCACGCAGAGCGACCTCGCCTCCGCCCTCACCCAGCTCGGCACCGAGATGGCGAAGATCCAGGGCGACATCAAGCACAAGACCGTGTGCGGGCTCGGCGCCGGCCTCGCGGAGGTGGGCCAGGCGGCGAGCCTGAAGGCCGTCACCGCCTCCCTCGCGAAGATGGCGACGGCCGGCTACCCGACCACCTTCGCCGTCCCGCAGCTCCCGGCGGCGCAGAACCGCACGCTGGACAACGGCACGCTGGTCCGCAAGGGGCGGCTGAACGGCGAGGGCGTGTTCAAGGTCGACAACGGCGGCTCGTCGGACGCCGTCGTCACGCTCGCCCTGGACGGCAAGGCGGTCAACTCGGTGTACGTGGCCAAGGGCTCGAACGCGAGCATCGAGGGCGTCCGGGACGGGACGTACGAGGTGTACTTCTCGGGCGGCGTGGACTGGGACAACGACGCGAAGGCGTTCACCCGGAGCTGCCGGTTCACCAAGTTCCAGGACACGCTGGCCTTCGAGACCGGGCGCACCGCCACGTCGTGGTCGGTCACCCTCAAGCCGGTGGTCGGCGGCAACGCCAAGACCGAGGACGTGGACCAGAACAACTTCCCGCAACCGTAGCGTCCTTGACGTTCGACGGCGTTCCCCGGCCTTTTTCGGTCAGGACTGTTGACCCCTTGAAGTGGCCATGGCACTTTCGTGCGGCGCGGGCCTCGGCGACCAGTCGGGCACCCCGCGATCCCCCACAAGGAGAGCCATGTTCAAGAGACTTGTCGCCGTCGCCGGCGCGAGTGCGGTCATCGCCGGCGGGCTGACACTCGCCGCCGCCCCCGCACAGGCCGTCCAGGCGGCCGACCTCACGGCGACCATCGCGCTCGACGACTGCTCGGCCTCGCTGGTCCGCTACCCCGCCTCCGTCGACGGCGACCGGGCGCTCATGCTCACCAACGGCCACTGCCTGCCCACCATGCCGAGCGCCGGCCAGGTCATCCAGAACGTCCCCGCCAGTCGCAGCGGCACCCTGCTCGACGGCGCCGGGAACAGCCTCGGCACCGTCCAGGCCGACAAGGTCCTGTACGCGACGATGACCGGCACCGACGTCACGCTCTACGAACTCACCGACACCTACGGCGCGATCAAGAGCCGCTACGGCGTCACCGCGCTGACCGTCAACGACGGCCACCCGGTCAACGGCGCGGCGATGTACATACCCTCGTCGTACTGGAAGCAGGTCTGGAACTGCTCGGTCAACGGGTTCGTGCCCACCCTGCGCGAGGACCAGTGGACCTGGCACGACTCGCTGCGCTACAGCTCCGGCTGCAACACCACCCACGGCACGTCGGGCTCGCCCATCATCGACTCCGCGAGCGGGCGGATCGTCGGCATCAACAACACCGGCAACGACGACGGCCAGATGTGCACCCTCAACAACCCGTGCGAGGTCGCCGCCGACGGCAGCACCACCGCCACCAAGGGTCAGAGCTACGGCGAGGAGACCTACTGGTTCACCACCTGCCTCGGCGCGGGCCGGGCCATCGACCTGAACGTCGCCGGCTGCCTGCTCACCAAGCCGGGCGGCGGCAGCTCCGTGTCGGTGAGCAGCCCCGGTGACCAGTCGACCACCGTCAACGGCTCGGTGAGCCTCCAGCTCCAGGCCTCCGGCGGCACCGCGCCGCTGTCGTACTCCGCCACGGGCCTGCCCACCGGCCTGTCGGTCGACTCCTCGACCGGCCTGATCTCCGGCGCGGTGAACACGATCGGGCAGTTCCCCGTGACGGTCACGGTCACCGACGCGACCGGGGCGACCGCGACCACGAGCTTCAACTGGTCGGTCCTGGGCGCGGGTGGCTCCTGCACGCCGGCGCAGTTGCTGGGCAACGCGGGCTTCGAGACGGGTTCGGCGGCGCCGTGGACGGCGTCGAGCGGTGTGATCGACAACAGTGCGT